>ONWJ01000068.1 GCA_900321535.1 uncultured Erysipelotrichaceae bacterium | reverse complement strand
GCACTCTGTCCATGGGAAATTGAAAGAGCCTGCAAGCGACCAATCGAGCAAATTCTCTGATTTGAGGAACCAGCCTTTGTCTAAATGCATGCTGCTTAGAGTCATGCCCCATATCGTCACGTTTCCGGCATTGTCTTTCCGAAGCGGGAATACTTTTGGATCTCTCCAATCGATGAAATCGTTATAGCCAGAGATGGTTTGAGGAATCTTACGCCTTTTGGTCCATGTTAGCCCATCATCATCACTAGACATGATGATTTGATCTTGCAAGCCGCCTGCTCGAGTGAAGAAGGCAAGCATGCCGTCACCGTTGCCGTTTGAGAACCAATTAAGTTCATCGACCGCGGGACTCATGCCTGATTTGTAAGACAATGCGCATCCTGACCACATGAATCCGTTTCCGTTCCCAAAACCACTTGCCTCTGTTTCCGGGAATAAACAAATGGGAAGCAACTCAAAATGGATGAGGTCGCGGCTACGCGCATGCCCCCAATACATGTCTCCCCATTGAATGCCAAAAGGGTTTGTTTGGTAATAGACGTGGTAATAACCGTTATGATAGCAGAGCCCATTTGGATCATTGGTCCATTTTGAAAAGGACTGAAGATGGAATTGGTTTCGGTATGGCTCATTGAAATAATTCACATCTTTTTCGCCGGCATCGACATTGGTTAATGTGATGCGGGAGTTAAAACAATTCATGCCGATAAACCCGCCTTGATAAGGGGCGGAAGGATTTAATTCCGTAAGATCGATTTTCGAATCGATGTCGAAACGCTTGATGCCTTCAACATAGAATTCTCCAAAAGCGTGCGAGTTTTGAAAGGATATTTCGATTTTTAGGTTCAAATTGGAGAGATTTCTTACCTGGGGGCAAACCATGTCAAGTTCAGGGCCGGTGATTTTATTGTTGCCGATGAAATAGTCGCTGAGCAATTCTTGGGCTTGATATCCTCCCGATCCATTGCTGTGAAAATAAAGAAGTTTGACGCGGTTTTCATAACGATCCATGTTCAAGACGTAGTAGTGGTCTTGCTCTCGGCCTCCGAAAACTAGGCCGCCGGCTTGACCGTTAGCAAAAGAAAGATCCGCGCTATAAACAAAGCTTTCTTTCGCCCCGAATTGCTGGTCAAATAATCGGAATGTATCTCCGCTGCTTTGCAGAATGAATTCATCTTTTGCCTCGGTTTGGAAAGCGTTTGCAAAAGATGGCATAAGGACCGATAGAACCAAGCCCGATCCAAGCGCTAGACCTAATAGATTCTTTGTCGACTTTTTCATCGTAATGTCTTTTCCGTCTTATTTGATTTCGTTAATTTGCTCAATGGTAGGTACGACGTTGATTGCCCCTTTTGCTTGGGTAGCGTATCCTCCGACGAAATTGGCTTTGCGGAGGGCTTTTTCAATGGAGTCGTCTTGGCTTAGATCCAAATGGTTATCTAAAGAATATAAGAAATAGGAATAGAATGCGTCGCCCGCACCTGTGGTGTCGACTGGTTTAACAGGAATCGTGGGGCCATAGACTTTTTTGCCTAGCCCAGAATAGAAATAAGAACCTTCTTTTCCAAGGGTCACGACTGCGATTTGATGTGGCTTTAGGATGGCTTTGATTGCGGAATCAATGTCGTCTTTCCCAGTGAGTAGGGATAACTCTTCTTCTGTGAACTTAAGGATGTCGGCATTGCTAATCGCGTCTAAGAAGATGCCGATGGCGTCTTTAGAACTTGGGAAGATATCATCACGATAATTGACATCAAAGGATATCTTCCAATTCGGGTTGGCTTTGATTTTTCTTACTGCTTCTTGGAAGAACGCCCTTCCTTCCGGCTCAGATAGCATCAATGAACCAAGATGGATGATAAGGGACTGCTTTTGGTCTAACGTATCTAGGATGGAGGCATCCAAAATATAATCCGCTCCGTTTTTGCGGTTAAAGCGGAAATTCCGTTCGCCATTTTCTAAAGTAACAATCGCTTGAGTCGTGTCTTTGCCTTTTGGCTTTGCAATAAAACAAGGCAATTTGGAACGATTCATGAAATCTTCCAAGAATCTTCCATCTTCATCATTCCCAATCGCACCGTAGAAGCGGACATCTCCGCCGAAAGAGGCGATATTGTGGGCAACGTTAAAAGGCGCGCCGCCTGGAAAGCGGGTCCTTGTTTTACCATCATCGAAGATATCTACTAAAATCTCGCCGATTGAAATGATCATTTTATTGCCTCGTCATGACAAGATTCTATGATGCAGCCATCGGTTACGATGACTTCATCAGAAGGAATATTCTTTTTGATGTTAAGCATGGAGAAGAACACATCGCCATTTTGGAAGGATAGCTCTACGCAGGAACGGTCATAGACATATTCGATATCGATGGACTCCATATCTTTTAAATAGAAGTAACGTTCATCAATCGGATTATTGTCATCATCAACGATATCAACATCCATATTTCGGCGGGAAATGCAGATTTTTTTCGATTTTTTATCGAATTCAATACCGATATTGTTGATAAATAAACTAGCGCGTTCTTTTTCTAGGCGGACATTGAATCTCTTTTGTCCTGAGCCAGACAAGAAGTTCATGACCAAGCGATCGCCTTCAATATGGATTTCTTTTACAAGCGATAATTGCCCTACATATCCTTCTTCGGCAGTAGGGTAGTTATTGCCCCAACTCGATTCCCACGAAATGATGTAATG
>ONWJ01000069.1 GCA_900321535.1 uncultured Erysipelotrichaceae bacterium | reverse complement strand
CTATCCAAGCGGAATGGTACAAACATCAAGAGGATGATGCCAGCGATCGCTAGTCCTGCGGAAACAGCGAAAAGGAGCCAAACAAGGTATTTCGGAAGCCTTGTTTTGAAATAGTGACGGATCACCACTAAGAGATAGAGGAATGGGATGGCGAAATAGAGCAAGATCGCTCCAACGCCTGCTAAAGCAGTCGCGCCGCCGTTTGGCGTGTTTGAAGCAGCGATTGCCAAGCTGGTGGAGATAGCGAAGAAAAGCACGCTAAAAGCAAGGATCATGACCCATTTGCCCCATTTGCTAGCAAGAAACTTCGACATGCTTAAAACTTCCTTTGCAGGGTTTATAGCAAAAGAAGCGCTAAAGAAGCGCTAAAATTAAGCCGATTCCAAAGAATTTTCGAATTCGATCGACCAATCGTATTCTGGCATCAAAGGAGAGCCATCGTATTCTTTTTGATGGTTGATGACCTCGATATAATCGCAGGTGATATGGTCAAGTAACAACGTGGTTTCACCTCGACGGAATACCACGCCATTGAAGGATAGACTTTCAAATAGTTTTCTCAATTTCCAAACGATATCGCGATAAGAGATTTTGGCTTTTTCGATGTCTTTATCCGGATAAAGATAAGTAATGGCCTTATCCATGGTGAGGGTTTTGCCGTTTAACGCGACTAATAAAGCGAAGAACTCTTTGCATTTTTTAGAGGGGAAGGTAATGATTTGGCCGTTAATAAAGCAATCGAAGCATTGGAAGCATTTCACTTCCATAACTTTATCAACGGCTCGTTCTTTTTGTTCATCGTCATATTGATAAACCATGTTGGTTTTGTTGATGAAGAAATTGAGATATATGAAGAGGAATGAGATCCCAACCGATGCATAGAATAGCATTTGAGGTCCGCTGATTTGGAAGGCATTCAATAGGAAAACGAATGAAAAAGATAGGGCGATGAAATAAGTAAGCACCGCGGTGATGTAATTGTTCTTCGAGCAAGTAGTTAAAACGTAGGTGAATACCCCGATGGTCGCGACGGCTTGAAGAGCTACAGTGATGATGGTGCCGACATTGATACGGGTGATGAGGAAGATGGATTGGATGACGACGAAAACCGCTGAGGCGATGAGAAACTTATTGGAGAGTTTTTTGGCCCCATAGTCTTTTTCATAGAACCTCAGCAAGAAATAAATCGCCAGAACAAAAGAAATGCTCATCACGATGGGCAAAACGATGTTCACGACGATATCTAGACGAGCATAGACTTCAGGGAAGAACAAACTGATGAAATAGACGAAGTCTTTGCACGTTAGCAAACTAATCAAAATGAATAGGGCAGCATAAAACGTATTCGTTGTCGCAGTGCGGTCAATTCGCAAAGAGACAAGCTCGGAGATAAAGATGAGTAGAATCAGCAATCCAGAGAAGATGGAAAAGCCGGAAACGACATAAAGATAAGATGCTTGATTGGCGAGATGAAAGCCAATGACAAAAGGAATGAATGCCCCAATGAGCAAATCCAAAATAAGCAAGAAATAAATATAGATTTTATTAAGCTTATTAAATCCTTTCATAACATAGATATTTTGTCACGTTCCTCAATGAATAGATAGATATTACATATCTTTCTATTGCTCCTTGTTTTAAAAGAGTGAGAGAGTTTTAAAAAAGAACCCGTTGCGGCGGGTTCTAGGTAAGAGCAAATGAAGATTATAAGGCGTTGTTGGAGAGATAATCTTCAAGGTTCGCCATATTTTTGTCGCCATCAAAATCACGGAAGATCTTGATCATGCATCCCGTGATCATCGGATTAAGGTCTAAACTCATCTCTACCGTGCGTGTGTCGGTTTTATAACCGTAGCAACGTTTCCCCAGCATATACGCCATGCCGAGTTCCACGCATCCGCCTTCATCTGGAGCGCGTCCATCCAAAAGGAAGAAGACGATGTCGGCTTTCTTGATTTCGGTGAGGTCTTTTTCAAAGATCATCGCGACCATTTCTTCTTCGGTTTTATTTTCCAATACGGCAGCCTCATAGCCATCACGGAAGGGCACGAAAACCTCGTAGCCATATTTGCATAGCAACGCTTCGAGCTTCAGGCTATATTCTTTTTCCATCGCCGAGAACATCGGGCAAGCGAAATAGATACGTTTTCCTTGATTCATTATGGCTAACTCCTTATTGAACTGATCATGCGGATTTATTGTAGATGGTTTTCTTCGAAATGACGAGGAAACCTTTTTATAAACAAACCGATTTTAACGCAGCTTTTGCAAGTAATTCAATTAAAAGAACGGCTTTTTGCAGAGATTTCTTTGTTTTTAGGCTTACAAAAGGAAAAGGCCGCACGCTTGTGCGACCCTTGATGTTCCCATAACGATTGAAGTACAAATGATTAAGCGTTTTGTTGGTTCGCAATACCTTTGACGAAGGTGTTCAACGCGGCGTGATCATACCAAGAATCTAATGGCAATTGGCATTCGGGCTTAACTGGAATCCCGGCATCGTTATTGATGTATTGCCCCTCTTCGTTTTGATAGACGATTTGCGTTGGCATGGAGGTGTTGAAGATCGTGCCAGATCCATCGCTTAAGGTTGCGACTGGGCAAGCGCCGCCTCCTCCATGAGGACCGCCGATAAGGGTGATGCCATCAGAATACGCCATCGTGGGAAGGCAATTTCCACAAGAGAAGGAGAAGTCGCTGATAAGAAGGAAGAAGTTATAGACGCCTTTATAGGTATCTCCTTCATCCCCGAAGATTCCATTCCGGTTGAAGTCAACTCGATAATGGAATTCCTTGATGGATTGATCGATCACATCATAGATTCTAAAGATCGGATCATCGGTCCAAGAAGCTGCTAAATAAGGAAGCAATGGAGCGGCGCCTCCGCCGTTGCAAGTGAGGTCGATGATGACGTTTTTAATCTCACTATGATTTCTAATCTCTTCAAAGGAGAGATAGAAGCCTTCATCGGTTTCGACATCCATGGCTTTCGCGATGTCGTTATAGGTAGGTGCTCTGCCATCGTTATAGTTAGAGATGCCTCCTGCGGATAATGCGAAGATATCGAAACGAAGAATCGCGGTTTCGTCTTCGAAGAATAAACCGGAGGTGTTATCTCCGAGCATGTCTTTACGTTTTTGGGTATAGATTTCTTTCTTGCTGAACAAGTCGGTGCGTCTAGGTCCCATTAAGGTTTCGGTGAGCGATTCAAGATCATCGTTTGGTTTGCCGCTGAAGATGCTGCGGCCAATGTATTTGGTGTGGCCATCATCGATGTTGCCTAAGATGAATTCGCATAAAGCGGCATCGTATTTATGGGAATCGACATCCAATAATTTGCTGCGTAGGGCCTTCTTATCGATGAGTTCATCGATGGAATTCACTTCATAACGAGCAAACAATTCTTTCTTGAGCCCATAGATGTTCTCGAATTGGAAGCGAAGAACGTCTAAGGTATGAGCGGCTACGCTTGGAGAACGCTTTTGAGCATTGAAATATGTTTTCTCGCTTGGAATCTTGAATGTGCTATTCATCATCGCCGAAGTAACGAAGATACCTTCCTCATTCTCGAGATAAGTGAGGGGACTTTGCGATGGAACTGGCGTTCCTTCTTCGTTGATCGTGGCCCCATTAGCAAGGATCACCTGTCCATCGGGAAGAAAACGGAAGAACGAAGCGTCCGTTTCACTTTGATAAGCAAAACGATGGATTTCATTTCCAAATGGCGTGACTTCTTGATAGAGGTCTCCGTCATAAAGGAATTCCCCTTTTGTCGCGTAGAAGGAGCAATAGGCTCCTGGAATGATCTTGGAGGTATCTTTGCTAACGAACATCGAATGGAAGAAATCTAAGCCGTTATAGAACACTTCACCTGTCGTATAGGCGAATAGCAAAGAACCAAGAGGCTGGAATGGAAGATAGACTTTGCCATCTTCTCCTTCGACGATATCGAAATTGTATTTGCCGAAGTCGAAAACATGGTCCTGTGGCATAGCCAAGTAGCTAGATTTCGTCGAACTGCGAACGGAGGAAGCTGGGGCATCATCGGGAGCGCAGGTATCCCTTCCAACCCTGCTGTTAAACGGACTGAATGTCGTAATAAGATAGTCGAGGTTTTTAGAAACGATCGTGTCATCAGAGGGTTTTAACGTGAACAAAATGACGCGATTTTGAATAATACAATAGCAGTCATCTGCTAACTTCTCGAAAGCGGCATCTTTCATGACGCCAGTACTAGAAAAGGCTTCAAATAATTCGCCTGCTTCTACATAAGGCGCATCGCCATGATCGGCGTGATGATAAGTCGCTAATGGAGCGGAACCATTGTCATTCATGGACGCTAGAACGAATCTAGAGTTTGGACGATAAAGGGAGATTTTAGATGGTGTTTCAACCGAAGACTCTACTGAAGATGCTTCGCTTTCTTCTGGGGCTACTGAAGCTTCAGAAGTCGCCGCGGGAGTTGATGTCGCCGAAGAAATCGAAGAGGCTTCTTGACTAGAAGATGTGCCTGCTTGGCTAGCTGAGGAAGCCGGAGGATTGCCACCTTGGCAAGAGGCCAAAGCAAAGAGACTAAGAACGAGTAGAAGTTGATGACGTGGGTGGTTCATATTTTCATTCCTTTCCCAGGTATTAATTATTGTTTTCGGACTTGAAATTTGCAATAAATTCCATGCGTACACGGGCGTAAAACATAATTACAAACTGGGTGGCGTGAGAAAAAGCACCCAATGAAGCTTGGATGCTTTGAGAAAATTTGAGAAAAGTCTGCAAAACTAGGCTAAATGACGCTTTTTGATGACCAAGTAGATGCCTGCGCTTGCGAGAGATACGGAGACAAGAATGACAAGCGAAAGACTAGAAGTGTTGCTTGTTTCAGGCGTCACGAAATAAGCAAGCTGAGGATCGTAATAAGGCTACATCGCGCCGGTTTGATCGCGGAACATGCAATCATACAAGTCACTTGCGGATGGGCCGTATTTGCCAAGGATGTAGTCATAGCATTTGACCACCGATTCATTGGTGTTCTTGGCGTAGTCTTCTAGCCCATAGGCAAGAGAGGAAAGATAACGTTGAGCATCTGGACCCTTCTCGTAGTAGGTTAATGCAACACCTTCCTAATAAGATTCCAGATTGCTAACTGCTGTATTGCCATCAAAGTCGCAGACGTTGTCGCGGATGAAATCGAAATCATTGCGATAAGAATCGGCTTCAGGGATGATCTCTTCGTTGATGACAAGGCGATAGAGTTTAGCGGTCTCAAGATCATTGTTATCCGCTTCTTTGGTTAATAAGAAACGATCTGCGGACTTGTTGTATTTAAGGGTGGAACCATTGATGGAGATGTTCCATTGGAGATGGTGACTTGTTGGGCGTTGTTCTGACCTAATTGAACAGGGTAAGAATTGAAAGGTTCACTT
>ONWJ01000071.1 GCA_900321535.1 uncultured Erysipelotrichaceae bacterium | reverse complement strand
GAATCACGGCCGTTTTTGGTGGAACCAACGCCTTTCTTAGAAGCGAAGAACTGAATATCAAGAACAAATTTCATGTGACTTACTTCCTTTCTTTGATTGCGATAGCCTCAGGATAGGAGGCTTGTATGGTCTTAAGTTGGAGAATCACGGTTTCTAGGACGGTTTCATCGTGCTCGGATATGGCGCCGTTGGAAGTGATTTTGATGTCCCCTTCCTCCATCTCGTAAGTGAAGTCCTCATCGATGTTTTCGATGGCGTTCATGCCACCGATGACGATCGCTGAGACAGCTGCGCAGACGAGGTCTTGGCCATGCGGAGCGGTATTCGCGTGTCCTTTGACGTGGACGTAGGATAACCCTTTGCCCTTATATTGAATCTCAACTTTGACCATGTGAATTAGGCGTTGATCGCTTTGACGACCAAGCAGGTATAAGGCTGACGATGGCCGATGGTCTTGCGCTCATTGGCTTTAGCCTTGTACTTGAAGACGCGGATTTTCTTGCCGAGGCCATGTTTTTCGACCTTGCAATCGACAGAAGCGCCCTTGACGTATGGTGCACCGACTTTGCTGGTTTCACCACCGACGAAGAGGACTTTCTCGATTTTGACGTCTTTGCCGGATTCCACATCGAGTTTCTCGACATAGATCTTATCGCCGACTTCGACCTTGACTTGCTTTCCGCCAGTTTCGATGATTGCGTACATGTTGCTTTCCTCCTTCTGGTATTGCTTTTCTAGACTCGCTAGCGAGGCGGGAATCATCCACTTGGTTGCCTTTTTTATGCGGTTGCGCCCAAAGCGGAGGCGACAACGCGTAATTTATACACTCTTTCTAAGAGAAAGGGAAGTCTTATTTTGATTTCTTCCACCTTTTTCTCGCCCTGCCCTATTTTCATGCTTTGCTATCGACCGCAAATAAGGAAAGACCTCGTTGATGAGGCCTGCTGATATTTGGTAACTCTAATGGAATCTTGTTTAACGGAACCCGATTTCCTCTTTGTAAGAGAAGCACCCTCCTTCTCCAAGAATCATGAAATCCTCCATCTTGATGCCGATTTTCTTGCTGGCTAGATAGAGGTGTTCCGCCGCTTGCATGTCTTCTAATGATGGCAAGGAGCATCCTGAAGGATGGTTATGCACCAAAACGAAGTTGCGGCATCCATTGCTAAAGACGCTTTTCATGACCTCTTGAGGGTCTAAGGGAATCTTGGATAAATTGCCGCGATAGAGCAATCTTGTCCCAAGGGGCTTTCTAGAAGGAGAAAGCAATACCAAGATGGCTTCTTCTTGCTGCTTCTTCTCATCATAAAACCGCTGGAAAATCTCGTCCTTATCGATGCTTTGGGGCAGTTTCCCTTTGCCTTTGAGCAGGCGAGTATGCAGCTCAAAAAGGGCCAATAGCTGGGTGGCTTTGACTTCTCCGATTCCCGAGAAGGAAAGGAATTCGCGCTTGGAATAGGAAGATAAGGAAGTTAAGTCACCTGCTTCTAGAAGGATCTCTTTCGCGAGCTCTAACGCGTTATGCCCAGAGACGCCTCCCCCGATCAGCAAGGCCATCAAAGCCTCGTCGGTTAAAGAAGAGATGCCGTTTCGATTCGCCTGCTCTCTGGGTCTAGATTCTATATCGATATCCTCGATTCTCATTTCGGGGACCACTCGAATTTATAGCCCCCAGGAAGGGTGATTTTCGCATCAGGGCTCGTGAATAACTTATAGGCCACGACCGCTAAGATGACGACGGTGAAAACCAAAAGCACGGTCGCCATGGTAAATGCTTCTCCGACTTTGATGGTGTTGAGTTCTTCTTCGCTCAGTGGTACTGCGTTCATAGATTTACCTCCACTTATTTATTCCCTCTTTTTCCCTTTCTTTGTGAAAACGCGCTTCAAAACCCGTTATTTTTCAAGGTGAATATTTAGGTTACGGTCTATAGATACAGTAAATATTTATACACTGTATATAGCGTGTCTCCAAGCCAGCAAAAAACGCCTTAACCAAGGGGCTAAGACGTCTTTGTTTGGATTGGATTAAAGGGTGGCTAACGTGGCCTCGATTTCCGCAAGTTTGGCCTTGTTGGATTCAAGTTTTCCTTGTTCCAAGGCGATCTTATCTTTCGGGGCTTTGGCCAAAAAGCCAGGGTTAGAGAGCATTTTCTCGCCGCGGGCAATCTCGGCTAAAAGGACTTCTTTCTCTTTGTTTAGGGTCAACAAGGCATCCGACTTATCGATCTCTCTTTCAAGCACCATCTTGGTTCCGCCGTAAGCGAAGAAATCGCCGCGCGGAGCCTCTTTTTCTTCTCTTACTTCGCTAGCGAAGAGGAAGCGGGCGAGGTATTTCTCGATGCCTTTAAACGGCATCTTCGGAGACAAGACGATCTTCACCGGGGCATTCGGGGCAAGCTTCTTCTCGCTCTTATAGGAACGGACGTCTTTGATCATCTCCGCCAGTAATTTTCCCTTCTTCTCGAAGGAAGCGGAAATCAAGGATTTATCGACGGTTGGGTAAGATTCGAGCATGATGGATTCCTTATGCCCTGGCAAGGAGAGATAGAGCTCCTCCCCGATGAATGGGGTATACGGATAGATGAGCAAGATGATCTCCTTGATGACTTTATAAAGCACGGCTTTCACTTGTTCGTCATTCTCTTCTTCCTGCAACGAGACTTTGCTCATCTCAAGATAGAAAGAGCAGAAATCATCGTAGACGAAATCATAAAGAATCGAGGAAGCCGCGCCGAATTGATAGGCTTCCATCTTGGCTTCGACACGCTTAATGGTCGAAGAAAGACGGGAGAGGATATAACGTTCCAAGGTGCCGAGTTTCTTCTTATCAAGTTCGACTGGAACATAGTTCTCCCCTAAGGTCATCTCAACATAACGGGTCGCGTTCCAGATTTTGTTAAGGTAATTGGAAGCGGCTTGCAGCTTTTCCTCAGAATAACGCATGTCTTGCCCTGGGGTCGCGTTGGTGGTTATAAAATAACGAAGCGCATCCACCCCATAACGCTCGATGACATCGATGGGATCGATGCCGTTGCCAAGGGATTTGGACATCTTGCGGCCCTGTGAATCGCGGATCAAGCCATGGATGATGACTTTCTTAAACGGCACCATATCGGTGAAATGCTCGGATTGGAAAATCATACGGGACACCCAGAAGAAGATGATGTCATAGCCAGTGTTAAGAACGCTGGTTGGGAAATATCTCTTAAAAAGAGGATCCTCGGTATTGGGCCAACCAAGCGTTGCAAAAGGCCACAAAGCGCTAGAGAACCAAGTGTCGAGAACATCCTCGTCTTGCTTCCACTGATTTCCTTCGGGCGCGACCTCGCTAACGAGGACTTCGCCGGTTTCTTGGTTATAGTAAGCCGGGATGCGGTGTCCCCACCAAAGCTGACGGGAAATGCACCAGTCATCGACGTTTCTCATCCAACGGACCAAGGTTTTCTCAAAGTTTTTGGGGAGGAATTCGACTTTGTCTTTGCTGTTTTGCTGGGCTAAGACGCGGTCTGCCAATGGTTTCATCTTGACGAACCACTGCTTGCTTAGCATCGGCTCAACGACGGCTCCGCTACGCTCAGAATGGCCGACGGAGTGGACGAATTTCTCGATGTGATCAAGATGGCCGCTTTCTTTGATGTCTTTCACCAAAGCGTCACGGCATTCATAACGGTCCATGCCTTCGTATTTGCCAGCAAGATGATTCATATGGGCCGATTCATCTAAGACTTTGATGAGCGGGAAATGATACTTTTTGGCCAGCGCAAAGTCATTCGGGTCATGGGCTGGGGTGCATTTCATCGCCCCAGTGCCAAAGGAGATATCAACATAGGAATCACCCATGATGGGGAGAGGGTCGCCATTTGCGGGATTGATGCACTTTTTGCCGATTAAATGGG
>ONWJ01000009.1 GCA_900321535.1 uncultured Erysipelotrichaceae bacterium | reverse complement strand
CCGTAATCTCGTTTCGCCGCGAACACCTTGTTATCGACGATGATCACGGCCGCGACCACGCGGATGGTTTTCTTGCTCATCTTTTCTTCTTTCATCGGGCATTATTTGGAAACGTATTTTGCAAAAGCCCTTTTATAGACCTCTAGGTTTCTTGTTTCATGAGGCAAGACACAGAGATAGGCCATCTCTAGTGACTTGCTTTGATAACTAGCAACCGTCTTCGCGCAAATCTCAGCGGCTTCTTCTACGGGATAACCATAGATCCCGGTCGCAATGGATGGGAACGCAATCACCTTACAACCTAATTGATCAGCTAGCTCCAAAGAATTCTGGTAGCAACGTCTTAAGATTTCTGGGGCGATCTCCTTACATAATTTATAAATCGGCCCAACGGTATGGATGATATGGTTTTGTTTTAATCGATATGCCTTCGTGGCTTTAGCCTCTCCTGGGCGGCAACCGCCTAATTTCCTGCATTCTTCTAATAATTCAGGCCCCGCCGCTCGGTGGATTGCTCCATCGACTCCACCGCCGCCTAAAAGCGTTTCATTGGCCGCGTTAACAATGCAATCGATAGGTTCATCTAAATCTGTAATATCATGCACCATGACTTCGATTTTCATATCCGTAGCTCCCTATGGTTTCTTCACTTCATTATACGCTGGATTCATTTCTCTTGCCCCTATGGGCCCACCATTTGGCCCCTAGGCGAAAAGAAAGCATCTTAGGCAGTTACATTCCTAAGATGCTATGGGCTTGATTCCAGGCCAAATGGGGGCCTTAGTTTTGTTGGCGGCGTTTGGCAAGATAACTATGGAAAATTCAACAAGCAATTGGATTCATCATCTAGAAAGAAAAGATAGGCCATAGATGACTAGAGCCTATCGAAAATGTTGAAAATCTTTGCAAATCGCGAAGATTATTTCACCGAAGAATAAGGAATGCCTCTTTGTTTTGCTTCTGGGAACGAGACCAAGGTTCCTTGCTTCGGTGAGTTTTCAACCGGGACGGTAATGCAAACGTCCTGCGCCTCTAACAAGGTGATGGTTTTATCATCGGCGTTGTATTGAACGTTCTCATAAGACTCGCCTCCTGCTCCGGCGATGGAAAGATTATATTGCTCGCCGGTGCTTGGAACGAGGGCTCTTAATCCATATACCCCGGCTTCGTATCTACGATACATATAGTAGGTGGTGTAATCATCTGATATATACAGCATAGAATCCTCGCCTAAAGAAATGAAATAACGTTCAAGGACGATGGGGTCACCATAATGGAAGGTGATTTTCTTATGTTCGTCATTTTCATCGCGGACGATTTCAAAGCGGGCTAATTTATTGCCCTCTTTTAATAGGGTCAGATAATTGTCTCCGTAACCGGCTTCACCCAGTAACTTCATGGTGAGGATGAGGTTTTCGAATTCTTCATCGGTGAAATCGTAGAACTCGATGGTTTTATTCGTCGCGTCATGGATGTAATAACCATTTTGGGTGGATGGGGCAGACATATAAATCATATTTCCCGATTGCTCGAAGATGGTTTGGGTTGGCCAATCTTCCCAGCTGTCCCCTGGCTGTTTTTCGATGTCCACGATCGCGTAATGGAGGGTGATTCCGCCGTTAGCGATGTCAGCGGCTTGCGAATAGACAAGCAAGGCTTTCTCCTCATTGATGGCTTTCCTTGCCTCGATGCGGTCGATGGCAATGCCATGCTCATCGAAGAAGATCTCTTTGATGGTGTATCCAGCGATTTCTAATTGACTGAAATAGGCAGCCCGTTCTTTCGTGTCGGTGTGGTCGATGAAGAGATGCTTGATATCCCCAGTCCCATCATAGTAGAAAAGCGGGTCTTCTCCCTTATAGGCGATAAAGCCCATGTCGGTTAGTGCTTTCGGGAAGGTGCCATAGAGCGCTTTCTTGACGATTTCTTTGATGGTATCCCCATGGGAGAGATCGATGTCCCACGCAAAATTGGTGGCCTTCTCTTTGACGGTGAGTTTGGCGCCGCTTAAGAAAAGCGAATCTTCTCCTAATTCAATGAAGAAAGAGGAATAATCACGGTCTAAGACGTTTTGGGTGAATACCGAAGCTTGGCCAAGGGTTATCGAGAATTCAAACTGCGAGAGATCGTGGATGAAATCTCCCATCAAATTGCCGTTATCATCGACACGATAAATACGGAAGCCATTCCCGTATTTCTCATCGAATAAAGACCAAATCTTGAAATCTTCATCGACTTGCATCGAGCCAATCACTTGACCTCCCGAGTTCGTGATAACGATACCAGCTGCCTCTTTTGGCTGTTCATGGTCGCCTGTTACGATCAAATCATAGATGAGGTCTTCTTTCTTCAAGGCCGAGAATTCCTGATAAAGAGTTAAGATCGCATCATGTTTGATGCCGTCTTTCCCTTCAAAGGCGGCTTTTCCAGAATCAGTGACATTAAGATTGAGTTTATTGAATAATGCTGCTGATAATGCATTGGTCTTCTCTTTGGTGTCCTTTGCAAAACGCTTGAGGTCGGCGTTTTTATACCAACGCGAGACCGAGGTGCGGACTGCAAATCCTCCATCATTGAGATAATCTTCGAAACGGGTATGGTCATTATCTTTGATCATCGGGACAGAAGTCTCATAACCAAGCTTCCTCCATTCATGGATCGCCCCGTTACGAACATCGACATAGTCATATTCATAGACATTGCCATATTCCATCACCGGGAGTTCTTCTTCATTATTGACGGTATACATGGCAAGGGTATAGTTCGGCGATTCCTTCTCCATTTGATAAGCAAGTTCCATCGAAACATACCAATCGGTATGGTAGGTGGTGTCGCCTTGCTTCAAGGTGATATCAAAGGATACTTCGGCCTCGATGACATCATCATCGTTCAAATCGATTTGGATGCTTAAAATGAAATCGTAGTCATAACGATAAGCAGGGTTTTCTTCGCTCTTCTTGCCACTTTCAGCATCGTAATAGATCACCCCTTTGATGGTGTTGTAATACTTCGAGCCAAAGGCATATCCATCCCCGATTTTCTCCATCGCT
>ONWJ01000072.1 GCA_900321535.1 uncultured Erysipelotrichaceae bacterium | reverse complement strand
GGAAAAGAAAAAATGCCTAGGACAATCCTAAGCATTTTGTTGCTTCTTTATCCCTGAAAGAGTCATTCTTCTTTGGCGGAGAAGAGTTCGTTCATCACCGCTTTTCGGGTAACGATGCCGATGAAGATGCCTTTATCGTCGATGACAGGGACATAGTTCTGACTGACGATGAGCTCTTTTAAATCATCCAGCGTGGCATCGACTTTGACCGGCTTGATATCGCGGTTGCTTTGAGCGATCTCCAACGGGAAACGATGCATCGTATCGAAAGTCATGTTGTGATGCTTCATCGCGTAGAGGATATCGCCTTCGGCTAAGGAACGGACATATTTGCCATCATGGGTGATGACGGGGATCAAGGCGAAACGATGATATTCCATCTTTTCGAGCGCTTGGCGGAGGGAATCATCGTCATAAAGATAACTCGTCTGTATTTTCGGCGTGAGCAGGAAGAGGATGTTTTTCATGTCTTCATTATAATGAAGACCCCTTATCCCCCGCAAGAAAAGCGAGGGGTATAAAAAATCCTAGGGGAGCCTAGGATCAATATTCGGTTAGGAACTTGTTGTGGATCAAGATGCCGATGACATAGATGATCGCGTAGAGAATCGCAAGCAGCATCGGAATAAAGCTCCCAACGCCCACGCACATCACCGCGTAGAATGCGTTTGATATCGCGGCTAAGAAGGAAGCGAAGACGAAGAACTTATCTTCTTTGTCCGACTCCTTGTTTTTGGTGGTCGCCGAGATGAGATACATCACGATGCTAGCCAGCAATAACGCCATCTCAAGGACGAGGAACACGGTCGAGGTGATCGGCAGGTTGCCCTGCAGTTTCGGGAACGCGTTCCAAGGGGTGTCCATATAGCCATAGGCTGTTTCCCCTTCCCCTACCACGACTTGGTATGTCGGCGTGAAGAAAGTCGCCATAAAGAGGATGGTCAAGATGATGGCAAGGATGGTGAAATGACGTTTTTTCATACTAGTAATGGGTTTCTTGTCGGATGTGGTTTTGCCCGCATTTCTGCTTGTAGGCAGCAATGACTTCCTCGGAAGAATAATCGAATAACGGGATGATGTTGAGATAATCTGCGAAGGCTTTCGCATAATGCTCGGGGTCGAAGTTTTCCTTCAGCTCACATACATCCTTGTATACCGTTAGAATCGCTTCGGTCAAATCCTTTTCGCGGACATGGAAATGATGGGTGTATTGGGTGACGCCCATCATGACGCCGAGCGACAAAAGGAAATGGAGACCATCGGCGTATTCATCGAGGATGACTTCTTTGGGGGAAGGAGATTTGTAGCTCCAATACTTGAAGCAACGGGTCTCATTGGCAAACTCGCCAAGCTCAACAAGCAAAGCGAGGACGCGTCTAGAATAGGTCGATTCGTAATCGACATGATGATTCCTAGCGATCTCTTCGTCTAGCTGGGATTGCAAGGCGAAGAGGTCGTCAAGGATGATTTTATCGTCGGTCATTTTTTGATGATGAAGCGCTTGAGGTGCCAGATGTCGCGGTTATATTCCTCAATGGTGCGATCGGAGGTGAAGTAGCCGGAGTTGGCGATGTTCATGATCGAGGCATGAGCCCACTTCTGCTGGTTCTGATAAAGCAAATCGGCGCGTTCGCAGGCTTTGACGTAGGCGTCGAAGTCAGCGAGGACGAAGAACTGGTCGTTACGGTTCATGATCTCGTCGAAGATCATGCGGAAGCGGTTCTGGTCGCCTTCGCACCACGGGCCGCTGAACAAACTATCCATGACGCGTTTGACGCGGAAATCGCTGTTATAGACATCCCATGGGGAATAGGTGCCATTGTCCACCATCGCCTGGACTTCGTCGGCTTTCAAACCGAAGATGACTTCGTTTTCTTCGCCTGCGAAATCGGCGATTTCGATGTTGGCGCCGTCAAGGGTGCCGAGGGTGATCGCGCCGTTCATCATGAGCTTCATGTTGGAAGTACCGGAGGCTTCTTTGCCAGCGGTCGAGATCTGCTCGGAGATATCGGCGGCTGGGATGATCTTCTCGGCTAAGGAAACGCCATAGTTCTCAACGAAGACGATCTTCATGAATTTGGAGACTTGCGGGTCGTTGTTGATGACTTTGGCGACGGCGAGGATCAATTCGATGATCTTCTTCGCATAGGTATAGCTTGGGGCGGCTTTGGCGCCGAAGATATAGGTATGCGGGGTCATGCGGAATGTATCGTCTTCTTTGATCTTCTGATAGAGGTAGATGATGTGGAAGACGTTGAGGAGCTGTCTCTTATAAGCGTGGAGACGCTTGATCTGGACATCGAAGATGGAATTGGGGTCGATGGAGAAGCCATAGGTATCTTCGACGAAACGGGCGAAGGCAACCTTGTTCTCATGCTTGACTTCCATGACCGCGCGCTGGGTCATCGGGTCGTTGGCGAAATCGTTGAATTTGCCGATTTCATGCTCGAAATCCTTCTTCCACTCCTCGCCGATGCGGGAGGTGATGACTTTGCTAAGGGCGGGGTTGGCGTATAAGAGCCAGCGGCGATGGGTGACGCCATTGGTCTTGTTATTGAACTTCTCTGGATAGAGTCCATAGAATTCGCGGAAGGTGTAATCCTTGAGGATGCCAGTGTGGATTTTGGCAACGCCGTTGACGGAGAAGCAAGTATAGATCGCCATAGTGGTCATATGGATCTGGCCATCTTTGATGATTTGCATCTGATAACGTTCTCTTGGGTCGATGTTGTTGGAATTGAGCCAGATATTGAAGCGGCGATTGATTTCCTCAATGATCATGTAGACCCTCGGAACAAGCGTCTGGACATATTGGACAGGCCACTTCTCAAGGGCTTCTGGCATGACGGTGTGGTTGGTGTAGGCAAACATCTTGGTGACGATGGACCACGCGTCATCCCAGCCATAGCCGTATTCGTCCATCAAAAGCCTCATGGCTTCTGGGATGGCAAGGATTGGGTGGGTGTCATTGAGCTGGAAGATATAGGCGTCGGCGAAGGTGTCGAGGGAGCCGTATCTGCCATGATAGCTTCTCATCGCGGATTGTAGACCCGCCGAGACGAGGAAGTATTGCTGGCGGAGGCGGAGCATGCGGCCATGTTCGGTGGAATCATCCGGATATAGACCATGGCAAAGCTCTTTCAAGGTCTGGAGATATTGCTCGAAGGATTGGTCGCTTGGGAGGTTGGATTCGCTTGGTTCAGCCGACCATAGACGCAAGGAGTTGGCGACGCCATTGCGGTAGCCTGGGACCGAGACATCATAAGGGACGGCGCGGACGCAGGTGGCGTTGACGGTGCGAAGGCCATATTCTCCGTTTGGTTTGAGATAGGTTTCGGCGTTGCCATAGAACTTGACTTCGACCGAATGTTTGGGCTTTCTGACTTCGAAGACGAAGCCATTGGAGAGCCACTGGTCTGGCAATTCGACTTGCTGACCATGCACGAATTTCTGGCGGAAGAAGCCATATTCATAACGGATGGTGTTGCCGTGTCCTGGATAGCCAAGGGAGGCGATGGAATCGAGGAAGCAAGCGGCAAGGCGGCCTAAGCCTCCATTGCCAAGCCCAGCATCGGCTTCGAGGTCTTCGAGCTCACCGATATCGATGCCGAGTTCGTTGAGCCCTTCTTTGGCGATGTTATAGATGCCGAGGTTCATCATGTTGGAGGTAAGAAGCCTGCCCATGAGGAATTCCATCGAGAAATAGATGAGCTGGCGGCGGTTGCTCTTCAAGATGTCTTCGCGGCAGGTTCGCCACTCATAGCCAGCATAGTCGCGCACCATCTCTCCGAGGATGTCGTAACGTTCGGTGATATGGGAATCTTCGACGGTACGGCCGTATTTCTCCTCAAGGCGACGGGCGAATGTCGTCTTAAAATCTTTTTTATCTTTAAACATGTTTGGTTATTTCCTGAATCGTAATCTTATTTTTTGGCCGCGG
>ONWJ01000003.1 GCA_900321535.1 uncultured Erysipelotrichaceae bacterium | reverse complement strand
CTTCGATGCGAGCGCGGCAAGTGGTGGATTCTTTTGGAGTTAATGCCTTCTTGGTCTTTTCAACCACGGCGCGGATGGAGTTCTGGTCTTCATCGGAAATCTCAGAAAGGCCATTTTCTTCCATCATCTTGTCGCGGATGAGGCCGAAGAGGATTTGATCCCAGTCTTTACCGCCGAGCTGGTCGTCGCCGTCGGTGGCGATGACGCGGCAGGATGGGACGCCATTGGACTGGACTTGGATGCCTAGAACAGTGACGTCGAAGGTGCCACCGCCAAGGTCATAAACCACGACGTTTTCATCTTTGACGCCGCCACTATTGGAGAAGGCGTAAGAGATGGCGGCCGCGGTTGGCTCGTTGATGAGCTCGAGGACGTTGAAGCCTGCTAAAATACCAGCTTTCTTGGTCGCATCGCGTTCTTCGTTGCCGAAATATGCAGGGCAAGTGATGACGACGTCTTTGACGGTCTCCATTTGCTCTTTGGCGAACTTGGCGATCTTTTTTAAGATCAAGGCCGAGATTTCAATCGCGTTATAGGACCTCCCCTCGATATCGTGAGGTGGGAAGGGCTTGCCGATTTCGCGTTTGACGAATTGGACGACGCGATAGCCTTCGGTTTGGACGTAGTCTTTGGCGGCATCGCCGACAATGACATCACCGTCAGGACCGAAATAGACCGCGGACGCAGTGGTGGGCTGACCTTCTTCGTTATTGATGATCGAGACCGCACCGCCTTCAAATTTAGCGAGGCAGGAATAGGTCGTACCTAAGTCAATGCCATAAACTGCCATAGGGTTCCTCCTTATTCAACAATCTCAAAGGCTTCAAGACGTTGCTTGGATTCTTCTTCGTTGAAGTCAGAGTTGTTGTAGACGATGTCAGCGCCTTGGAGCTCTTGTCCGGTGGCGTTGTCATAGACGTGCATGTGGACGCCGGCGGTGTCGACTTGGAAATCAACATCAAGCGGATAGCCACGGGTGCGCATGCCATCTGGAAGCGGGATTTGGATACGGCCAAGCTCACTCATCTGGTCGGCTGGGTTGGATTCAAGCGGCTCACCATAGATGTCGGTGGATGGCTGGCACATATCTTCTACGGAGATGTTCTGATAGACTGGGACGTTGAGGAATTCAGCCCCGTCTTTGCCAACGCGGAAGGTCTTCTTAATGTGGGTTTGCTCACCGATGACCCAGTCTTTCTTGACGAGGTTGATGCAGACCCAGCTGCCGTCTTTCCTTTGACCGCCGATACCGAAGGAACGTGGGCAAAGGTCATCGACGAAGTCGGAGAGACCGCCGATGTTTGGCTGCTTGTTTTCGTCGCCTTCGCTTTGCTGTTCGCCGTCTTGATTTGGAAGAGGGATGCCCTCATCAGAATCTCCTAGACCAGAGGTGAGGAGATAAGCATAGCAGGCTGCGCCTTGGGCAACCGCAAGATCAGGCTGTTCAAGCTGAACTGGGGTATCTGGGAAGGCGGCTTTGACGGCGTTCGGGATCATCGGCATGTTGGAAGAACCGCCGACGAGGAGGATCTTATCGATCTTCTTGCCAGCGACGTTTTCTTTCTGGAGGACGCGGTTGACGCAGTCGATGGTTTGCTGGACAAGACCTGCAGTCGCGGCTTCAAATTCTTCACGGGTGACTTCGAATTTGACGGTAGAGCCTTGGATTGGAGCGCGGAATGGGTGCGCTTCTTTGACGGAAAGTGCCTTTTTGGTTGGCTCGACTTTGGAAAGGATGGCTGCGCGATCATCTTCATCGAGGTCGTCTTCGGAGAGGCCGGCTTCAGCGCAGACTTTCTCGATTAAGAGATTCTCAAGGACCTTATCCCAGTCTTTGCCGCCGAGGGTATCGTCGCCGTCGGTAGCGAGAACTTCAAAGTGTGGGACCTGATTGCCGTTGACTTCACGGGTGGAGATGTGAAGGACGGTGACGTCGAAGGTGCCGCCGCCAAGGTCATAGACGAAGACGGTTTCTTCTGGGAACTGGCCATTGCCAGAACGGAAAGCATAAGAGATGGATGCCGCGGTTGGCTCGTTGATAAGCGCGAGGACGTTGAATCCAGCGAGTTCGCCAGCTTTCTTGGTCGCGTTACGTTCTTCAAAACCGAAATAAGCAGGGCAGGTGATGACGACGTCTTTGATGACTTCGCCTTGGTCTTCGGCATAGGCTTTGATCTTCTTGAGGATCATCGCGGAGATGTCGATCGCAGAGAACGCTTGGCCGAAGAATTCGTGCGGCGGGAATGGTTTACCGATTTCACGCTTGACGAATTGGACGACGTTGGCCGCATCGGTTTGGACCATGTTCTTGGCTTCGCCGCCAACGACGATGGAAGATTCCGATTCGAAATAAACGGCAGAGGGCAATGAACTGGATTGCTCGGCAGCGTTTTGAATGACGGTAGCGACGCCGTCTTCGAATTTAGCAAGGCACGAATAGGTCGTACCTAAGTCAATACCATAAACACTCATGATTTATATTCCTTTCTATGCTGTTTTTGGTTTTATTATTGAGCTGTTGGCTCTTGATAAATATAGATATCTGCTCTCATGTAAGTGAGAACGACTTTGCCCTTCTTGAAGCCGGGGGCTTTCATGAGGGCGATCTTCTTGTCTAACGCGGGATCATCGGTAGGAACGCGGACTGCGATTTTAGCCACGGTTGGATCGAATTCATCGCCGACTTTCGCGGTGACTTTCTCCACCTCGTAATCCTCGAAGAACATATCGAGTTCCTCAAAGATGCCTTCGATGTTAGAGCGAAGCTTGGGATCTGCGATTTCACTGTTGAGGATAAAGCAATAGGTGGAATAGATCTGGCAGATGTTTTTGAACATCTTATTGAAGAGATTGTATTTGGCCTGATCTTCTAAAATCGCGACATTCTTTTGCAATGTGTTCTTGGCCAAAACGCGGAATTCTTCGTTCTCATCCAAGTTCTTTTTCATGACGTTGGATAAGGTCGTGATCGCGTTTTTGACCCATTTGAGGTCAGTCGAAATCGCTTGATCGACGTTTTTAGCTGCCCAAACACGGAAGGCTTCGGCTTCTTCTTCGGGAAGGTTTGCGATGTCTTCTTCGCTTGCGTTCATCACAAGATGAAGGGCATCGATAAGAGGATTGGGCTCAGCCTGCTTTTCCTCTTCTTGTTTCTCTTCCTCTTCCTCGACGGGCTTTTCTTCCTCGACGAGAGGCTTTTCTGGTTCGGGTTCGTCTAGAGGTTTGAGTTCTTCTTCCTCTTCGACTTTGGTTTCATCAACCTTGGTTTCTTCGTTTTCCATGAAGTGCTCCTTTCTTATTTGGTGGAGAATAAGCGTTTATAAAGCGCTGGTTTGGTTTGTGACATGATCCAATCGACGGTTTCGATGACCTGGACTGGCGCGTATTGCTTGTCGTTATTAGGGGCATGACCCATCGCGGAGGAGAGGAAGAAGTGCGCGTTTTTGAATCTTGCTTCCACTTTCGAGACGAGGTCTGCCTGAGAGATGGAGATCAAGAATTGTTTGACCATCTCGTCGCGGCAACGGTCGAAGTTATTTCCATAACTGGCCTTATTGGCTTCGAATTCTTCTTTGATCATCTCGATGGTCAACAGCTTGGATACCGCTTCGGTATCGGATTTAGCGACCACGATGGAAATCGGTTTGGTGATCAATTGGTCGGTCTTCGCAAATTTCTGAGCGATGAGGTATTGGTCGAAGTTATCCAAGACTTCGGATGGACTAATCGGCGATACGGAGGTGCCATCGCGAGGGGCTTGTCTCAGCAAATCGCCGTCCGCGAAGGGGTCGACTAAGAAGATGAACCCGTTCGCGTATTTATACTGGCTCATCTTATGGATACCTTCTTGAAGGGCAACCTCACCCGAGAACATTTCGCCTGGGATATCGACGACCTCAAGCTTAATCGGGGCCTTTCCGCCGCCCATTTCGAAGATTTCAGAATAGAAGGTGACGTCTCTACCTTCAGTCGCCATTGGGTCAGAAATGCGTTTGACGAACTGATCGAGTTCGGCCAAATTGGCTTGGCTAGATGGGACAGGGGTGATCCTGGTTTTGCTTTTTGACGCCGCTTTATGGATTTGGTCCATCATGGCCGCGACGAAGACGGTTTTACCAGAGGAGGTTCCGCCGACCAGCTGAAGGGTGAATGGAACAGTCGCGCCAGAATTTAGAGGCTCACCGCAGTGTGGGCAGATGGTGTGCAGCTTTCCTTTGCCGGTTAAATAGGTAGAGCCAAGGATGCAGCCGCAGGTGCATTGATGGTTGAAGATACCGTATTTATTCGGGGCAAGGTGTTTATGGACCGCGCCGCATTCAGGGCAAGCGACCTGCGGGATGATGGAGGATTCGTTGCAATTGGGGCAGTGGTTTTTATAGCCACGGAGCAACAAATAGATGCGGTCGATGATAAAGAATGGGATGAACAAGAGATAGAAAACGATCAAGAAGACCAAGAACATAACGGAGAAGACGGTTGCCCAGAATAAGGCAAGAATCGCTCCGACGGGCCATTGATAGGCGATGAGGATCGCCCCCAATGGACCAAAGATGAGTTTCTTGAGGAAGAAGCCTCTCATTAGGCGTTTCCAAATGCGGTTGATTTGGCGGACTTGTCTGACGATTTGACGGAAAGCGTGCTGGAAGATGGCTGGGAAAACCATCATGCACGGACCGAAGAACCAGCTGACTTTGGCCGGTTCCTTTTTACCGTAATAAACCTTGTGATGAACATCATCATCAAAGGTGCTGGCGATGCCATCGATGATACCGACGAAGGAAGCATAGCCTCCAAGGCCGATGGAGAAGATCATCAATAAGCCGAATATGATTACGAAAATATTCATGACATCTCCTCCTTATCTTCTTGCCACCGGAATGGCTTTTCGACGCGTGATGTAGAAGCGATAGTGGAACCAGCCACCGAGCACCGCGAAAATATTGAGATTCGCAAAACCGATGATCATGGCCGCGTTATGGCGGGGATCACGCGGCTGCTTGATTTTGATCAGGCAGATGATGCAGTTGATCGAGCTTAGAGAAAGGAAGGCGACAACCGGTAGAAGAAGGGCGCCGGTAAATCCGTACCCAGTGAATTTCTCCATCACGTTTCCATTGATGGCACGGGCCCACATGTTATCGCCGTTAGCCCAAACATTGACTAACAGTTTGGTGAGGAAAATTAACGCTACAATAGATGCGACAAACCCGAAGACAAGGCCGGCGATATAAAAACCGAGGGATAGTCCAAACCAAACGCTGCCTTTTCCGCGCACGACCTCTTGAGATGGTGTGGAATAACTTGTTTGCTGGGTGGGCTTCGGTGTCGGCTTCGGAGTTGGTTTTGGTGTCGGCTTTGGTGTCGGCTTAGGAGTCGGCTGAGGCTGTGGCTTTGGGGTGGGCGTTGGCCTTGGCTTTTCTTTTGGCTCTGGCTGATAGTTATTGGAGGTGCTGATGCCAGCATGCGCCAAAACCCTGGCCCCTTCGTCTCCATAAGCGTGCCGATAATAACCGGACATATTGCCAATATCACCATCGAATTCAAAAACGATGGGCTGACCTGCGGCGTATTTGACGCCGTCGATGGTGAGCGGTTGATTGGCTTTCAAAATAGAATAAAAAGCATTGGCGAGAGGGACGTTCTCAATTTTGTTGACCGGAACATTGTTCCCGTTGTCTTGCATGAAAATAATATCGCGCCCGTTGCTGCTTTTGCCTTGCAGAATGACTGACATCTAAGCTCCTTTCCTGCTGACGACTCGTTCGTATTTGTTCGTATTTATTTATAATAAATCAGCAATTCCAATTTAACGCTAAATAAACGCCAACAATCCGCCAAGAAGCGGAATAAGCATCATTTGGGTTTATCATGATTATTTCTTCGTAAATTCTTTAATCACCTCGTTTCGATCTTCTGGCTTTGATTTCATCGAGTTTCATTTGTAAGGGGAGACTCCATTCATAACTGGGGAGGAATTCACCCCAATAAAAGTCGTCTCCTTCACCCTTTAGATAAGACCAATAATCGCAGGTTGCGTCACGTGGAGTTAACACGCTGCAACCGCGATAAAATTTGCAAATGTCTGCAATTCCCTGCTCATTTAGCACTTTTCTTAGTTTGATGACCGCATCTCGATAGAGGCGTTTTGCCAGTGCGAAATCATGATCCGGCCAAAGCGCGGACATCACATATTCCATTTCTAAAGTCGAATTAGGATTTGCGACCATAAGGGCAAGAAGCTCCTTGCTCTTCCTTGAGACGAAGTGGACACGCTCCCCGTTTACAAAGCAGTCAAAGGGACCAAACGTTTTAAAAGTAACAACGTTTGCCTTTTCTTTTTTAAATGGCGTAAGGCAATTTTCAAATACATCGTGATTGAAATCCTGATCCACGATAACAATCTTCGGGTCGTTGTGTTGTGCTTGTATATGATTCTTTTGAGTTGGAGTAACGATGAGGAAAATTTGGATGTTGTCGAAGTTGTTTCGAAGTTCGCTTGCCATGCGAACAAGCAGTTCATCTTCGGGATAAGAAAGAAAAGCGAAGTCGACATGATTCTGATTGCAATAGTTTACGACTTGCTCTAAATCGTTTTGGAAAAAGCGATAAGAAAGGTCTTTTTCTTTGAGGACGATCGAAAGACAGCGGTCAAAGAAAGAAGCGTCGTTGCTTGCGAAAATGGCATGTAGTGTCACATCTCGAATTATATTTATTCTATGGCGAAAAGAAACTACCCCTACGGCCGATTATTAGCGCTTTCTTGGCGTTTATTGTAACGCCTTGCTTTTGTAATTTTTCTTTGCAAGCGGACCGATATTTAGGATGAAACAGGAACGCGAAATTTAAAATCTGCGGTAAGAATTCAAAATAAAGGGGATTTGCAGTGATTTTTTGAAATCTTGGATATTGAGTTTCACCAAGATATCAGTACAATAATCGCCGACAAGTGTTTTCTGTGGGGCCGTACAGGTTTTGACGGGGAAATGCTGGTCTTAGATTGCAGTGGGGTGGTGACCCTAAACACCAAAAAACAATAACTGGCAACACTGTCAAACCTTATATGCTCCGTGGCAACGCCATGGCAGCAGCTCGCGCCTAATTGAGCTCCCATTAGAGGATCCGCGCATCGCGGACGAGCACGTCTACTCCTGCGTTAGCGCCTTGGCAGGGGATAGGCGTAACAGAAGGCGATAAGCTTGGTCCGTTGGGCTGGCGGGACAGGTCGAAAAATTCACAGTCGGAT
>ONWJ01000018.1 GCA_900321535.1 uncultured Erysipelotrichaceae bacterium | reverse complement strand
GACCAAGTCGAAATCTCCGCCACCGACGCACGTACCCTCGGCGTCAAAGCCCCAATCCGCCAATCTGGCGATGTCAAAGGCAGCGGTGCTTGCAAAATCGTCAATCCTGAGAACGGCCGTGAAGTCGAACTCAAAGAAGGCGTCATCATCGCCAAGCGTCATATCCATATGACCCCAGCCGATGCCGAATTCTTCGGTGTTGAGGACAACGAAATCGTCTATGTCCGCGTCGCTACCCCAGAAAGAGAAACCATCTTCGGCGATGTCGTTGTTCGCGTGAATCCAAACTTCGCGCTTGCCATGCACATCGATACCGACGAATCCAACGCTTGCAACGGCGCAGGCGAAGTTTACGGCCAACTCCTTAAAATCGATGATGGCTGCGACTGCGACGATGAATGCTGCTGCGGAGGCGACGATGAATGCTGCTGCGGGCATCATCACGAATAACATGGAAACCTACGTCCATCGAAATTCGGGGGTTTGCTCGAGATCGGTGACGATTACTTACGAAGGAAACATCGTTAAAGATGTCAAATTCGATGGAGGATGTCATGGGAATACCCAAGGCGTCGCGATTCTTTGCAAGGATCGCCCAATCGATGAATTGATTCATCTCCTCCGTGGAATCGATTGCCATAACCGTGGCACCTCTTGCCCTGATCAACTCGCCATCGCGCTTGAAGAAATCAAGGCCAAATCTAACTGATAGGAAACCGCTTTGTGCGGTTTTCTTTTTGCCTCGCTCGGCATTTTCCCCTTGTTTCTAAAACACGCCGCCACGATAATCAATGGAAGAAAACTTCTATGGCCAACCAAAATTACTTCATCACCGACTTCCCAGAGCTAGAAGACTCAAGCACCGTCATCGGTCGTTTTCCGGCTAGAGAAGGTGGCTTCTCCGCCGAATCCATTATCAATAAACCAGCTGGTTGTTGCTTGGTCGTCGTTCAAGATGAAGAGGTCAAAGGGTTCAATAATTCAGCGGATGAAGTGGACTTTTATCTCGCCAAAGATTGCAAAACCCCCCTCAAAAGTGGCCTCTTTTCTTCCAAATACAAGAATACCGAAGTCTATCTCTTACGTAGTCACAACAAGCAAGTCGTGGATATGGGAACCGACCATCTTTGCAAAGCCAAAGTTCTTAACGGAAAGATGCTTAGGGTCCAATTCAGGAACCTTAAAGTCTCGGTTGCTTATGATGTTATCCCAGAGACGTTCCAGACTTCTTATAACTACATCAAAGAACATCAAACGCACGAAGAAGAGGATTCGATTTGCATCTCCGCTGATGACGTGGAGACCGTCGTCCGTAATACGATTTTGGATTTCTTCCGCGAGCAACTTGTCGATAAATATCGCCCCGCATTGCAAAAAGATGAGAAAGGCATCTTCATCTCCTCTTCCGATTATGCCTGGACTTTCGTTCGCATGGGCAGCTTAGAGAAAGCCCTCTGCGGACCAGTGTTCGCCGAATTAAAAGCGATGGGGCTGGAACCGAAAGAACTTAAGTTCTGCAAATAAATCATCCCGTGCTTTCTATGATCTGACACTGTCATGGAAAACCGGGCCTGAAAGGCTTGCTTAAGCAAGATAAAACGAGTAAAGTAGTGCCACCTTAAATAAGGATGTATCAAGAAGCGCCGTCTCCTTAGCTAATCAGGGCGCTAGCAACTCCGGTATAACGGTAAGTGCTTGCTAAGAGCCCCATCCCACTGGGGAACGATGCATCGGGAAGTTCCATGAAACCTTCCAATTGTGGGAGGTGTTTTTATTGGAGGTTCTATTCATGGCGAAAGAAAAAATCTTATTCAGCAGCGAATCGGTTTCTGAAGGTCACCCAGATAAGGTCTGCGATCAAATCGCGGATGCCATTTTGGATGCTTGCTTGGCCTTAGACCCAAGCGCTCACGTTGCCTGCGAGGTTTTCGCGACTACCGAACACGTTGTCATCGGTGGCGAAATCACCTGCAAGAGTCAGCCTGATTACGAGGCTATCGCCCGCAAGGTTCTCCGCGATATCGGCTATACCTCAAAAGAGCTTGGTATCGGCTGCGATACCTGCAAGATCGATGTCCTTGTCAAAGCCCAGTCTCCTGATATTGCGATGGGGGTAAACAAAGCCTCCATTTTAGAGCAAGGAGCAGGGGACCAAGGCATTATGTTTGGATACGCGACCAACGAGACCGAAGGATACATGCCTCTAGCGATTTCTATCGCCCATAAACTTGTCCGTTATGCGACCAATTTAAGAAAAGAAGGCGTTTTCAAAGGTGCACGTCCAGATATGAAGAGCCAGGTGACGATGGATTACACCGATCCAAAGAGCATCAAAGTCGATACGGTTTTGATGTCCATCCAGCATGACCCTGACATTGATTTGGATGCCTTCCGCGCTTATATCCATGATCAAATCATGGTGCCGGTCATCCGCTCTTTTGGCTTCAATGATGATTTCCGTTATTTCATCAACCCGACGGGTCGCTTCGTTATCGGCGGACCGGATGGCGATACCGGATTAACTGGAAGAAAACTCATCGTCGATACCTATGGTGGTTCTTCTCGCCATGGGGGTGGCGCTTTCTCTGGCAAAGACCCATCCAAGGTTGATAGAAGCGCATCTTACTATGCTCGTTATATCGCCAAAAACTTGGTCGCGGCAGGGGCGGCAGATCGCCTTGAGGTTCAACTATCCTATGCGATTGGGGTGGCAGAGCCTATCTCCATCGGCATCGCGACTTATGGCACCGCCCATTATAGCGATGAGAAGATCCTTCAAGCGATCCGTGCTTGCTTTGATGCAAGACCGGGCGCCATCATCTCTGCTTTCGATATGACCCACCCGACTTGGAAATACGCGGACACCTGCAATTACGGTTGCTATGGCCGTCCCGATATCGATGTCCCATGGGAGAAGCTCGATAAGGTTGAAGCGCTGAAAGCGTTCTTCGCCAAATAAAAAAGAAGCGACTTTTGCAGGCTAATTTGAAAAATTGGCCTGTTTTTTGTTGGGTTTTCTAAACAAAGCGGAAACCTTTTTTTGGATGAGTTTTTCCCAATGCCTTTGTGTTTCTTTGGAAAATCGTTACAATATAATTGTAGAAGCCCTTAGGAGGGGCAAAATAAATATGAAATATCAAATCATCGGAAAGAACATTGAGGTCACCGATTCTATTCGCGCTGAACTCGAAAAGAAGCTGTCAAGGATGGACAAGTTCTTCGTCATCAATGACGATGTGCTCTGCCGCGCAGTTGTCCGTTCCTACTCAGTGGGGGCGAAAGTCGAAATCACCATCTTCACCAAGATCATGGATTTCCGCACCGAAGTTAAAAATGATGATCTCTACGCTGCCTTCGATCTTGCCATGGATAAGCTCGAAGACCAGATGCGTAAACTCAAGACCCGCATGGACCGCACCAAAAAGGCGGATTCTCTTGGCAAAGCGCTCGCATTAGAAGCCATCGCGGATTATGAAGCTGAAGAAGGCGAAGAAGAAGTCGTCCGCACCAAATCCATCTATCTCGAACCAATGTCGATTGACGACGCCATCACCCGCATGGAAGCCCTCGGCCATTCCTTCTTCGTTTATCTCGATGAAGAAGATGATGAAATCTCCGTCGCTTATAAGAGAATCGACGGTGGATATGGCGTCATCCAAGTCGAGAACAAACTCAAATAAGAACCTTTCACCAACTTTAACGCGGGGCAACCCGCGTTTTCTTTTTTTCCTTAAGGGTGGCTTTTCTAAAGAAAAGGTTTTCTTTTTGCTAATGCTGGTCTATCATTTGCCCCATGACGAAAGTGATCGCGACAGATCTTGATGGCACGCTCTTCTATCCGAAGAGTTATGTCCATATGGTTCCGAAGAAGAACCGCGAGTTTTTGCAGCGCTTCATCCGCGATGGAGGTCGCCTTGTCGTCGTCACCTCTCGTCATAGTTCCTTCACCAATAAAATCGCTGGTAAACTCGGCGCTCCCGTCGATATCATCGGCACAAATGGGGCTTATGTTGTCTGCGATGGCAAGGTGATTCGTGAGAGTTACTTCGATGCAGAAGGTCTCCGCAAACTGGTGATCGATATCCGTGAGAACTACGATCCAAAGTTGATGATGGTCACCTCCAAGCGTTATCCTCTCATCCACATGAGGGCAAGCACTTCTTTGGGAGCCAGAATCTTGTATGTGATCTTCGAGGCGTTCCAAGGAACGTATCGCGAGGCTTGGAGATCATCGGACCACCTTTTCTTCCAAGAAATCTCCAAAGGCGAGGCCAACAAACTCATGGTGTTGATCGGCTTAAGCAAGCGGAAGCAGCGCTTGGCTAAGAAAATCACCGAAAAACTCCAGCAAGATTACCCTGAATTCGAGTTCTGCTGGCTGAATCAGTTTATTGAAATCACCCCTAAGGGGTGCAATAAAGCAAGTGGGTTGTCATTTTACCTTGATAATCTAAAAATAAGTGAGGATAATATCAAAGTTGTCGGCGACTCCGGAAACGATGTGCCGATGTTCCGCCTCTATCAAAAGCAAAGCTATTGCATGAGCCACGCTCCGAAAGAGGTTCAGGAAGAAGCTGCCCATGTCATTGACAGCGTCAGCGATTTGGGGAAAGAGCTATACCCATCGGAGGATAGCAAGTAATCCTAAAGGAAAAAATTATGAACAACATCTCTAAAACCATCACTACCTTGATTCACTACAACGTGATCATCCGCGACGTGCTCCAATTCACCTTCCGCCGCGATTCTTATGATGTCGAGGCTTTCAAGAATGAAAAGCGCGGCGTCATCATCGAAGTCGATGAGAACACCCACTTGAAGAACATCCTCAAGCAGGCTGGCGAAAACGGCGAAAAGCTTGAGAAACAAATCCGCGATTTCTATGAAAATGTCTTCGGTGAGAAATCCACCATCCTCAAACTTGCGGATGACGGTGTTCGCGTCGATCACAACCAGCACGCTGAAATCTACAAAGGCGTTCTCCCAATCCACGAATCCATCAACGGCATCATCCTTTCTGGCATCCAAGAAGGCAAAAAGAACGAAGCCGCTGCCCAAACTGACGCTGAAAAAGCCCAGCACAATGTTGACGAAGTCGAGAAAGTCTGGCTCGCCGAAGATCGTTTCTTCCGCGGTGTTGCTTTCGCAGCTCTTGTCAACGACCTCATCCGTTTCTTCGAAGACTATCAAGTCGCCCGTCGTGAAGAAGCCCAAAACGGTGGAACCGCTGCCGCTTCGACCTTCATCGGCCAGGATATCGAAGAAATGATCCGTCAAATCGGCTTTGTCCGTCAGACCGCTCATGAAATCGACCCAATCTACAAGAACATGGAAGACAAGATCAACTCTCTCGTCGAGATGATGATCGGCCGTCGCCAAGTTCCAGCTGGCAAGCGCATCCCAGATGTCTATCGCGAAGTCCAAGAGACTGTCAATCTTTACATCCGTGATCAGGAAGCCGCTTTCCGCGCCTGCTACCCACAACTCATCAATGAATTCCTTGAAGCGATCAAACAAGACAACGTGAAAATCGCCGGTCAGGAAGCCTAATTCGAAACGAGGATAATCGACCATGCCAATCAAGAAAGCCAAACTCAAGAAGAAAGAGATCTTCTGGTATGCACTAGCCGGGGTCATTGCTGTCACGGGCTTGGTTTTCGTTGTCTTCGGCATCATCGGCGATCATCTCCCGGTTCTCGCTAGCGACAACTGGGTTCGTAACTCCGAAAAAGCCTGGCTCATCCCATGGATTCATATGGGATACCGCTATTTCGGTATCATCTTAGTGCTCATCGCCGCCTTCGTGGCTATGCTCTCCTTGACTTTGTTTGCAAGAGAAGGGGACCGCGATGCCGAACGTAACCTCCGTCGTGCCCAGCGTCTTGCCATCGAGCAAGAGCCGGTTGCCGAAGCGGAAGTCGTCGCCGAAACCAAAGAAGAGAACTAAACCTCTAACGGAATGCAAACGCGCAGGTTATCCTGCGCGTTTTCGTTTCCTTATAGCTTCTTGAACATGCATGCGTCGTGGAATGTCATCCCTGCGCATTCATCATAGAAGTGGAGGACTTTCTTATAGTCTTTTGTCGCGGTGACAAG
>ONWJ01000203.1 GCA_900321535.1 uncultured Erysipelotrichaceae bacterium | reverse complement strand
CTTGGAAAATGCGTCTTTGATCCACCTTATGATTTGGTAGACCATCAAACAGTCGGTGTCCTATTTGAAAACGGGGTCACCGCGACCTTGAACATGATCGGCGGCACCTCTTATCCTTGCAGGACATTCCATTTGATCGCCACCAAGGGCGAAATCTTCGGGGTGCTTGAAGAAAATAAGATCACGATTCGCCGTTATCAGAAAGATAAATTCTGGAGAGAGACTGAGACCATCGATCTCGGTCAGGTTGGCGAAGGCCATTCTGGCGGAGATGAGCGTTTGGTTGAGGAATTCGTCCATTACCTGAGCACAGACGAGAAATCCATCTCCCTTACCACGATTGAGCAATCGATCGATGGGCATCTTCTTTGCATCGGGGCGGATATCGCCCAAAAGCAAGGCAAAGTCGTTCGTATTGATGAGCAAAGGAGGTTCTGCTGATGAGAAGATTGAATCCTGGTCTTATCGTCTCCTGCCAAGCTTTGAAAGACGAGCCGATGTATGGGGGCAATACGATTCCTAAATTCGCCTATGCCGCTTTATTAGGCGGGGCGAATGGCATCCGCGCGAACACGATCAAAGACATCAATGCGATTGCCAAGAAAATTGATCATAAGCTTCCGATCATCGGCATCATCAAAGCCGATTATGAAGACTCTTCTGTTTATATCACCCCTACTCTAAGTGAGGTGAGGCGTCTTATTAAATCAGAGTGCGATGTCATTGCCCTCGATGCGACGCTTCGTACTCGCCCAAACGGGGAGCGTCTAGAGGACTTGGTTCGTTATTGCAGAGAGCATACCGATAAACCTCTTATGGCGGATATTGCTACAATAGAAGAGGCGGAGAATGCCGAGCGATTAGGGTTCGATTACATCTCCTCTACACTTCGTAGTTATACCGAAGAAACGAAAGGAATTGTTATCCCTGATTTAAAATTCACGCGGGATTTGTTGGCGAAAATTAAAAAATCAGAAGTTATTTTTGAGGGTGGCATCTCTTCTCCAGAACAACTCAAAGAGATTCTATCCACCGGTGTGAAATATGTTGTTATCGGAGGGGCGATCACCCGTCCGATGAACATCACCAAACGTTATAAAAAAGAATTCGAGCGATAAGGAGGAAAGACCATGCAAAAGCTATCCAGAGCCGAAAAGAAAGCCCAAAAAGCCGAAGCCAAGCGCAAGGAGCGTGAGGAATATATCGCCAGGGTCATCAACTATAACCGCGTCGCGAGCAAAGAACTCGCCAATCGTGGCAAAGAGAAGAAGAACCATCCTGGCGCTTACATCTCCATTCAAGAGGTGAATAAGATTTACGATAACCTCGTTCAAGCGGTTTATGATTTCTCCATTGATATCAAGAAGAACGAGTTCATCGTTTTCGTCGGCCCTTCTGGATGTGGCAAGTCCACGACGCTTCGCATGGTCGCAGGTCTAGAAGAGATCACCGCAGGGAATTTGTTCATCGACGGCAAATACGCGAACCCTCTTCCTCCAAAAGATAGAGACATCGCGATGGTCTTCCAGTCCTATGCTCTTTATCCGCATATGTCCGTCTATGACAACATGTCCTTCGCTTTGAAAATCAATAACTATGACATGCCGCTTCTAGATGAAAACGGCAAGCAAATCATGGGCGTTGATAAACGCCACATCGAGGCGCTTGAAAAAGAATTAAAAGAGGTCGAAAAGCAGATTGCTAACGCAGACCGTTATCATCTCGAAGGCAAAACCAAAGAAGAGATTTATGGTCCGTTAGAAGAACGCAAAGCATCGATTCTTGCTCAAATTGAGAAAGCTAAGAACGAGAATGTCCCGCTTTTTGAAAGCAGGAAGTACACCAACGAAGAGATTCATGATGCCGTCATGGAAGCCGCCAAGATCCTTCAAATCGAAGAATATCTTGACCGTAAGCCGAAAGCCCTCTCTGGTGGTCAACGTCAACGTGTTGCCTTAGGAAGAGCTATCGTCAAGAAAGCCAAGCTCTTCTTAATGGACGAGCCGCTTTCAAACTTAGACGCGAAACTCCGTGTCTCCATGCGCAGCGAAATCAAGCGCATCCATCAAGCGATCGGGTCCACGACCATCTATGTCACCCATGACCAGACCGAGGCCATGACTATGGCGGACCGCATCGTCATCATGGAAAAAGGCGTCATTCAGCAAATTGGTGCCCCAAAAGAAATCTACAATCATCCGAATAACGTCTTTGTCGCGACCTTTATCGGTTCTCCAGCCATGAATATCCTCGAAGTCAAAGTCAAAGATGGAAAGATCGATTTCGGCCCTTATGGCGTGCTCACTCTTCCAAAGGATTTCGTGGAAGCCTTCCGCGCATCCATCGAAAGCAAGATCAACGCGATCGAAGAGCTCAAAGCGCATGGCTTAGAGGAAGAATTCAAGAAGGAAATCGAATACAAGAAAGAAACGATGGCCGAGGAAATCAAAAACGGCAAGTTCAAGAATCCTGGCAACGACTCCAATCCATTTGAGCATATCGTTCTCACCGATGATGAGAAGGAAATGTGCCAAGGATTATTCCAAAAGAAGCTCGATGAAGTGCTTCCAAATGAAGCCAAATATCGCGCGATGTTGGAGTCTGGTGAATACGAGGCCATCTTCGGTGTCCGTCCAGAAGACGTCTATCTCAAAGATGGTGATATCGGCAAGAAAGTCATCCGCTCCGATGACCTTAATGGCAAAGTCACGATCTCCGAGCTCCTTGGTAATGAATACTTTGTTCATGTCGATTTCTTCGGGAAAGATTTCATCCTCAAGACCGATGCGAACAACGAGCTCAAGATCGGCGATGAGACCTCCATCGTCCTCGATATGAATAAAATTCATTTATTCGATATCGTCGATAAAGGTATCATTAAATAAACAACATGATCCATTTTGAAAAACAAGGCAACATCTTCACCCTCGATAACGGAAGGTTTTGCTATGTCTTTCATATCAACGCGGTCGGGGTTCCCGTTAAGCTCTATTTAGGGCCAAGTCTTCCTCATCCAATCCGTGAGGAAGAGATTCAATCCATCAGCGATCTTTCTAGCGACGTATACGCCTATTTTGACCGCGAAAAGAAGGAAGAACATTCCTTCTATAACCCATATTATTCGGCTCAACAATCCCCGTTAGAAGTTCCGCCTCATATGAGCGCGGATATGCGTGGGTCTTTAATTGCAGTCATTCATGAGGATGAATCCGCGGTTACTGATTTCCGTTATTTCAGCCACGAAATCATCAAAGGCAAAACATCTTTAAATGGCTTGCCCTATTGCCATGGAGACGAAAGCGAATGTGAAACGCTTATCCTTACATTGAAGGATCAGAAGGCTGAAGTTTATGTCCACTGCTACTACACGATTTACAACAATAGCGACGTTATTGTCCGTCATAATAAAATCGAAAAT
>ONWJ01000080.1 GCA_900321535.1 uncultured Erysipelotrichaceae bacterium | reverse complement strand
TGTTCCATAGCCGTTATGCGAGATGACATTGATGAGATAAAAGATTCCATAGGCGGCTAAAGATGCCATGCCGATGAAGACATCATAAATCTTCAAGCGGGTTTGCTCAGAGCTAAACAACAGGAATCGAATGACCGCAACAAAAGGCGTAATCAAATGCATATAGAGATTGTAGGAAGAATACATCGATCCATATCCCATGGTTGGCCCAAGGAAGAAGATGACGGTAAGCATCGTAATGGTCACCCCAACCGTGCCTAATAGGCCAAGCGTTTTTAGCCAATGGGGCTCGCCGTTTTTAAAGCGAAGCATGATGAAGATATCAAACGGAATATAGACAAGCGCGATGGCACCCATGAAAAAGTTCGATTCCACGGTGTAATATTTCAATAATTCCGCGAGCGGAACTTCCTTGGCCTCGGGGGAGGTAAACATACTGATCGCAGAGAAAATCACAAGTCCAGCGATAACGATGTCGAGGCCAAGCGCGATGATTTTCCAAACTTTATTTTTCATAAGGGACAATCTTCTGTGATGATAGATCGTGGTGGAGTAAGTATGAATAGATTAACTCAATTGCGTGATTTTGGAAAATGGCAGAACCAGATGAGATGGCGGTAACAAGGTGAACGAAGTGATTAGGACGATCGGCTTTGATGAGATCTAATACCAGGTTTCTAAGATAGACGCACGTTTCTTCTAGTCTCTCTTCATCAAACGGCCTTCCCGTTTCTTCTACGATTCCTCTCAGGAGTTTATTGAAACTACGTTGCATCACAATGGCGGCCAATATGCTTGGAAGCTTCACGTTGGCGGACATCTTCTTGGTTTGTTCTTTGCTCGATGACTTAATGAAAGCTGCTGCGCGAGCGATTCCAATTTGATATCTCTCGACATAATCTTTTCGTGTCACATGGACTTCTTTTTCGAAAAATCTCAGCAATTCTTGGATGAATGCCTCGTCGCTATATTGCATTTCCGAATCGATAACGGAGATTTTGGATAGCTCCTTTACCTTGAATTCTTTGACTTTCAAGTTCGGCAAATAGTCTTGGATATCCTTTACGTCATCCATGTGAATGGATTTGGTAATCAACGTCCCATAGCGAGTAAATCCCATGAACGGGAAGGGGGTGTAGGGGACAATATCAGAAGGTGAGAAAATATTGAAAATGGAATCAAAAGAAGAGGAGTGTGCTTGGATGATGGCGGGGCAAGGTGCCTCAAAGGTATAGGCGTAAACCTCACCGATCATGTTTTTATGGAACTGCGGCAAGGAGCAGGAGAACACCTTATCTTTGTCGCGTTTGAAAAGCGATAAGAATTTCGCTCCAACAAGGTTTGCGACCGCTCCGCCCCTAGAAAAGCCAGCGACCCATATTTTGATGTGCCGATATTTTTTGAGGTCGTGCTTGGTGAAGTAACGTTGAAACTCCTCCATCACTTGCTTGGCGGCTACTTCAAATCCATGATGATGGCCCTCTTCCCCAAAGAGGAAGTTGCTCCCCCATTCAGATTCATATCCGCCAGAACGGATACCGATCGAGACCAAAGCGACTTTATGAAGCCCTTGACGGAAAACACGGTAACCGAACTGAACCCCGATGGAATCAAAAGTCGGCTCTTGCTGGTAATAGATGTTGCTTTCGATATGCTCAAATCCGAGCGTTTCATGGAAGCGTCTGATGTGGCGGTCTCTGGTTGCATAATCGCCGCATCCGTTATAAGACGCCATCGATTTGGCCATCGAAATACGAGCGATATTCATGTTGAAGCGCTCGGGATTGGATTTGAACTCATTGACGTTGAACCAATAAGAAAACTCTCTTTCTTGACCGTCGGTGGAACGGAAGGTGCTCGTGTATTTCTTTGGGGTTTTATCGACCCCAAATAGTTTTCTTAACCAGAGGAACGCCATAACGGACATATTTTGCACCTAGTTGGCCGCAATGAAAAGCAAAGCAAAAATTGTTTCACTTAATAGTGAAACCTTGACCGAATCTTGCGATAATATCAAAAGACCAGTTATGGATAATCTTTTCGATGTTGTAAATAGCAAGCTCTTTGGCCCGTTAGCCTCTACCGATAGGCGCGCCAATTATGAGCTTTTAATGTATCTTTATGGCCTTTTCTGCGAAGGCGAAGCCAGGCCTTTCATTCCTAGAGAAGAAGTTGTTTCCGGCATGGCTTCTTATATCAGGATGCATCAATTCGACGAACTTTATGATGATGAGAACACCGATATCGAAGCCAAGACCGCAAGAGAAAAAGCCAACCTCAAGATTAAGCAATTCAAACGCGCCGGCTTCTTGATTGAAGATACGACGGATGGATTTGAAACCAATTTCTCATTAGATGGAAGCGCCATCCTCCTTTTGGAGCGAATGAAAGAAGTTGCTCATAAAGGCAAGGGGCAGATGGAATATACCGGCTATGTCTATGTCGTCTTCACGATGTGCAAAGAGATGAACGCCGATAACTTCTCTAAGTCTTATTCCACCCTCCAACAGATTGAAGAAAGAACCAGGGCATTGATGAACGGGCTTCAAGGGCTTAATTCCAAAATCCGCCGTTACATTGAAAATTTGATGAATAGCCCTGATTTGACTCCAAAAGAGATTTATCAAATCGTTTTGGTTGAGTATCAGCACGATGTCTTGTTCACCTTGTTTGATAACATCAAATCCAAAGACAACCCTGACCGTTATAGCGACGTCATCCTTCAGACGATGCGTTCTATGGCGGACTCCTATATCCCTAACATTCGTCAGAACATGATGGAAACAACCCATGATGATGACTATTCTTCAGACCACATCGCGGCAATTGATGCGAAGCTGATGGATATGATCACCTATGTCATCCATTCCTTCTCCTACATGCAGAGCCTCTTGGATTACATTGATCGCAACAACAACCGTTACCTCAATTCCGCGAAGGGAAAACTCAACTTCATCCTCAATGAAAATGTGGATGTAGAAGGTCGTATCATCTCCGCGCTTGCCTCACTGAAAGGAGTGCCGGAAGAATACGATTTTGAATCCCTTGTCGGCATCCGTAGAAGTGCCAATATCGATGATAAATCGACATACGCCCCCCGCTTTTTGAAAGATAAACTTACTTCCATCGGGCTTGTTGAGCCTGAGCTTACGGAAGAAGAAATCGAGCTTGGCAGACTTGCTATCTTCGCTGAAGACCGCTTCTCTAGACACAAGGTCGACGAGAGAGCGCTTGAGATTCTTGGGGACCGCGATTCCATCGCATTGTCCGAGATGGAAATTCGTGACTTTGATGATTTGCTCTTTGCCTTCTTGATGCAGGTTTATGCCGAATCCGCCGGCTTGCATTATGAGATTGAGCCAAATAACGAAATCATCCACGTGCTTCATTACCGCATGCATAACTTCACCCTTTACAGAAAGGAGTCTTGATCTATGGAAAAAAGAGAAATCGGACCAGCTTTCGCTGAAGCATATGGGCTTCTAAAAGAACGTGAGAAAGAAGACTTCTCCCGCATTAGCAATAAGCTCATCCATGAGACGTTCATCATCAAAGGAAAAGAGAATGAGCGCAACGATTATTATTTCGTCCAAGAGAATCTGACTCTTTTTAGACTCTATTTCGCAGTGATTGACTTTGAAGTGATCAACGATATCAGCAAGGGCATCATTTTCATCCGCACCTTAGCTGATCATAACCGCGTCCGCCTTACGAAATTCGAAACCGTCATTTTGTTGATCCTTCGCAAGTTCTATTACATGAAGTCGAAAGAAATCACCTCGACTTCAAAAATCATCATCACCTTAGAAGACATCGTCACCGAGGTGCGTGCCAGTCAGATCTTCAACGCCGACAAGAAGATGGCGACCTACCGCAACGCCTTGAAAAACCTTAGGCAATATAAGGTCATCGATTACGAAAAAAGAAACATCCTGCCTGAATCGAACATTGAGATTCTGCCATCCATCCTTTTGATCATCACCCAAGAGGATATCGATGCGATCAACGCGAGACTAAAGGATTTCGCCAAAGACAAAGGAGAAGAAGCCGATGAAGAAGATAACGAAGATTAAGCTTATCAATTGGCACGTTTTCTATAACGAGACCATTGAGGTCAAAGGCAATATCCTTTTGACGGGCGAAAACGGATCGGGTAAGTCCACGGTCATGGACGCGATCCATTACCTTTTGTCTGGCGGCAACGCTAGATTCAACACGGCCGCTTCTTCTGAGGCCAGCCGTACTCTTGAAACCTATATGAGAGGCAAACTCGGCTATGAGAATCGCCGCTTCTTAAGAAACGATGATAACCTCATTTCCCACATTGCCTTAGAGTATTATGACGACCTCGAAAAACGCCCAGTCATCATCGGCGCGGTTTTCGAAATTCGCGAAAACTCCAACAAACCTGACGCGAAATTCTATCGCATCATCGGACATGGCCTTGAAGATGATTGGTTCTTCGACGATGAAAACGGTGATCGTCTCATCGTGAATTACAAACGCTTTGAGCGTAAGTTCGCCTCCAAATACGGCAAGGCTGAAGTATCTGGCTTTAAGTTCTTGGAAGGTTCAAGAAAAGATATCCGTCGCCAAATCGCAAGTCTCTTGTCCATCGACTATGAGCTTGAGAAATATTATGAGCTTTTGCCTAAGGCGATGGCGTTCCGCCCAATCGCCGAGGTCAAAGACTTTGTCTTCCGTTTCCTTTTGCCTCAAAAGGATATTGACCTCGAAACCATGAGGCAATCCATGCAGGCGTATCGTGAGCTCCAACAAAAAATCACGGTAGACGAAGATAAACTTCTTCGCTTGGGTGAAATCACTGAAATCGGTCAAAAATATCGCGATGCGATCATCGAAAACAAGATTCTTCAAGCCTACGAGAAGCATCTTTCGATTCAAGACATCTACGGGAAAATCAACACGGCTCGTGACCAGGTCCATTCCCTCCGCCCTCAACGCGATGCTTTGGCCATGAAATACAAAGCCGCGACGGATGATGTCACCGAAGCACAGAATAGCTATAACCTATTCCTCCATTCCGATCGTTTCCAGGCTTTGAAAGCTCTCCAAGATAAGATTGATAAGGCCAATGGGGAAATCGCCTTCAAAGAACGCGAAGTGATTTTCCTTAACAAAGATTTGGTGGAACAAACCAAGCGCGCCCAAGACCTTGGCATCAACACCAATATTGGTCGATTCGCAACCGAGCACGACTACAAAGCCTTCATCAAAGAAGCCGTCGCCTGGAAGAAAGCGTTAGAAAATAACGACGACGAATTACGTACCAAAAAGACGAAATCCGAACAAGCGATGGCGGAAATTCGTGAGGATTTGCAAGGAAAACGCAAAATTGAAGAGTCGTTACGCTCTGGCGTCATGAACTATGACCGCAACGTCACCACGCTTCAATATTTGATTCGTGCCGGCATCAAATCCAAAGTCGGCGTTGAGATTCCGGTCATCCCATTCTGCGAGTTGATTGATATCAAGAAAGGCTGCGAGGAGTGGAGAAACGCGGTCGAAGGATACTTGAACACCAGACGTATGGACTTGTTCGTTCCTGATACCTATTACGATGAGGCCCTTCGCATTTATGAACGGAGCAAGAAAGAATATGGTCTCTTCGGCGTTGGTTTAGTCAACTGCGCGAAGATCAAACCATGCGAGGCCCAAGAGAACTCTTTGGCCACCAAGGTTGTCGCCGATGACGAACGCGCCCAGCGCTATGTCAATTATGTTTTGGGCGAAGTCATCTGCGTTGATTCGGAAGACGAACTTAAAAACTTTGAATGCTCGATTACCCGCACCGTGATGGTCTACCGCAACAAAGCGGCTAGACAAACCCGTGCCCGTGTATTTGAAGTTCCTTTCATCGGCCGTAAAGCCATCGAAATCCAGCACGATAATGTCGTCATGGAAATCAATGAAATGGTGAAACAGTACGATGGCCACAAGAGCGAAGCAGGCAGACTAGAAGCCAAGCTTCGCATCTCTCGCGATGCCGTCAACGCCGCCAGCCGCTTAGAAAAGAGCCCTGATTTATGGGGTGACCTCGAACAATTGAAGCAACGTTTGCTCCAGTTGAATCAAGAGAAGGCAGACGCTGATAACGGCGGTGCCCTTACGCTTGAGCTAGATTCTTATAAGGCTAGAATCCACGCTTTAGAAGTTGCTCGCGATGAAATCCAACAGGAATATATCGATGCGCAGGCTGCGCTTCAAAACGCCGAAAACGTCTCCAAGCAATTGGATGAAGACCTAAAAGAGGCACATCAAGTATTTGATGGGCTCATGGAAGATAAGGGATTCGCTGCTTCTTTTGATGCCTACAAAGAAAAGAACGTTCTCACGAGAGAAGAACTAAAAGCAAAACTTGATGAAAGCCGCACCGTCTTATCCAAATCGGATGTAAGGCTCGAAGCCCTTATGGCCAAATACATCGAAGACTTCTCCTTCGATTCTCAAGCTCGAATTGAGAACTTGGATGACTTCTTCAAAGAACGCAACTTTGTTGTTGAGCGCGATCTTCAACAATTCAAATCCAAGGCCGAAGAAGTCAAAGAACAAGCACTTTATGGATATCGAGAGAACTACATCGCGGTCATCCGTAGAAATGTTCGTGACGCGATTGCTAGTATCAAAAATCTAAACAAAATCTTGGATGCGATGCCTTTTGGCCCCGACGAAGAAATCTATCACTTCGAATACGGCAAGACCAGCGATCCTCGTTTTGCCCCGTACTACGATATCTTTAAGAGCGACCGCAACTTCGATCCAAAGGATCTCTTCACGGAAAACCTCAGTGATTCCGAGCTTGAGATGATGATCGACTTGTTCGCTAGACTCACCCGTGAGCCAACCAGTGAACAAGAAGAGAAATTGCTCCGCGAATTCACCGATTACCGTAAGTTCATGGAATACGATATCCGTATTACCAACAAGCGTGGCGAGACCGCCTTCTTCTCTGCGATCAACAAAGAGAAATCTGGCGGTGAGCTTCAAACACCGTTCTACGTTATCATCGGTGCTTCCTTCGACCAGATTGCCCAAAACGGCTATGGAAGAAGAAGCCCGGGTTGCTTGGTCATGCTGGATGAGGTTTTCGATAAGATGGACGGAGACCGCATCTCTGCGATGATGAAATACTTCTCTAAACTCACGACCATTCAACTCATCATGGCGGCTCCGACCGATCGCGGACGTATCATCATGCCTTATGTTGATACAACCATTGGGGTGGTGAAGGCCAATAACCGCGCCAGAGCGATTTCGCTTGTGAAAGAAGATGAATAAACTTACTTCCGACACGCTCAATGCCTTGTTAGACAAATACGAGGCATCCAAATCTCTTTATAACGAAAACAAACAAACGCAGTCTTTTACCTTGGTTCTCTTCTCGAAAGGCAAACGCCGCGACACCGTCGGCAGCGTTCTTTTCGACCGTTACATCAAAGGTGAAGATGGCCTTTATCGAATGGAATTTGAAACCGTCATTCGCGATATCGAAAACGAAGGTTTTATCCAAGTGAAAAGGCAAGGGGATGTCATTAATGAAATCTCTTTGGTTAACGATAAAATTCCAGAAATCTATGCAAAACTTGGTCGAATTTCAAAAATCGAGCTCGATTTTAAATTACGCTGTAACCTTCAAAGGATTTTAAAGGGTTGTGAAAAAACGCCGATAACGAAATCCTTCATCGAGATGCTTATCGATCGGTTGAATCAACATCTTTCGGTCACTAAATACTGCTCCAGTCCTCGTGACACTTATTACTTAACGATTTGTAAAGAGATTGAAGCCAACGACAAAGACACTTATCTAAGAAACTTTAGCAAACGAGTTACAGGCTTTTCAAAATACGTTGAAAGAATGGAGTCAAAAATCATGATGGTTTTCAATCATGAAATCGACCGTTATGGAACGTTTGAAGAGTTACTAATTGACTATCGTATCTACAAGGCGAAGACGCCTACGCTAATCAAAGGACAACTTACTGTCGATGTCCGTGGCCAACGTATCGACATCGGTGATATCGGCGGGGAATTCGCACTTTCCGACGCGATGATGAAGAAGATGACTTTCCTTGAATGTAGGGCAAACAAAGTCATTACCGTCGAGAATCAAACCACGTTCTTCGATTACGAAGATGATGATGCGATCATCGTCTACTTAGGTGGTTATGCTTCAGGCAATCGTATTACTTTCTTAAAGGCGCTTCAGTTGTTTAAGCCCGAACTTCGTTTCTTCCATTTCGGCGATATTGACTGGGGCGGCTTTCAAATATTCATGCATCTTAAGAGAATGACGGGCATAGATTTCGAGCCGCTTTTCATGGATGCGGAAACTCTATATCACTATCGAGGCAGCGCCAATCCGCTAACGAATAACGACATCAAGAAACTCCGTGCTTTGAAAGAAAAAGATGACCATCCTTTCGGAGAGGTCATCGAATTGATGCTTTCAGAAAACATCAAATTAGAACAAGAATCACTTAGCGATCCATCGAATCAAGATGAGGAAGTCGACGATTATTTAGAAAGCCTTTCTCTTGAGGAAGAAGTAGAATCCAACTCCAACGAAGGAAACCGCGACGATCAAGATTAACATTGTGGAATCGCTGCGTTTTTCTTGGGTTAATACAGGTGAAACGATTCTAGCGTTTGACTGGATTTCATAATCTCCATCAACGGAGATAATGGCTTTTCCTTGGCTTTCTGCCCAGGCTTCTAGTCTTGCTCTTGCGACGGAAACGACATAGCCGTTACCTGTCATGAACGCGCTGCGCTCGGTCGGCGTCATTGCGTTAAAGAGATTGGAGGCCACGTCGAACTTTGTGGTGCATTGATTGGGGGTGTCTTCAAGCATCAGATAATTCGCAAGGTTTGATGCGCCGGCTCCGTAGAACTCAATGCTGATGGATACGAAATTAACAAATCCAGTGAACTCGGTATCACCAAATAACAGCTTAAAGTGGTGCATGCTGTAGTTGTTGTCGGTAGTCCAGTCTTCTAAATCATCGCTATATTCAACGTGAGGCTGCGCCGTGATGTTGCCTTGCAAGACCCAAGTGACCTTTTTAATAGGTAGGCTAAACGGCGTCTCGTTATAAAACTCACCATCGGTCTTGTAAAGCGATCCGGAGGAATAGCTCTTAAAGCTTAAGTAGTTGTAGTATCGATAGGTTTTTGTCGAAGTGAAGTCGATACCGTCGCAAGCGATCGTTTGGTCTTTGGCCGTGCCTGAGGTGGTTTCTTTGAT
>ONWJ01000122.1 GCA_900321535.1 uncultured Erysipelotrichaceae bacterium | reverse complement strand
CTCAAAGAACGAAAGCCTTCTTTTTTAGCTTGGAGAACGAAAGCCTGGAATAATGCTTTGCCATATCCTTGCCCCCGATAACGTTTTTTCAGTGCAACGCGGTGCATTACCATATAAGGCAATTCGCTTAACCATGCACCTTCATAAAGATGGTGATAATCCTCTTCAAAATAAGTAAGTGCCATAACGCCAGCGATTTCGCCAGGGTCATTCCTATCTTCAATCACAAACAGGCGTTGGTTTTTGATGTCGTTTTCGAAATCGCTTCTATCTGGATAGCCATCCTGCCATTGCCCATTGCCTTGTAATTTCAAGAGTTCACGGGCGTCTTCCACCGCTTCCATAACCTGCGGGAGATCAGCCATCGTCGCTTTCCTATATTTGATTTCCATGGCGTGTATTATGGAGTCCTTCTCTTTCTTGTAAACAAGAACCGCATTCCAAATATCGTAGAATTCCCCTATTGGGTTTGAATGCAAAAGAGAACAGGAATCATTATAATTGGCCAAGCGAGATCCTATTATGCTGGAGTATTCCTTAATCATCCTGTCTACCGTCTTGTTCGGCGGACAGTTCATTGCCTTGAATGCGTATCAAGGCAAGAACGGCAAAAGCTATCGAAGCATCCTTTTATTCTGCGCGATATTTAGTCTTACTGGAGCGCTGGTTTTCTTATCTTTAAACGGCTTTAGGCTTTCTTTCTCTTGGTATACCTTGCTATACGCTTCCATCGCCGCGGTCATACAAATCGGGCTTCAAATCGCTGGCATTAAGGCTTTAGCTTTAGGAAGAGTAGAGGTATACACCTTATTCAATGTCGCTGGCGGCATGAGTGTCGCATATCTTTTCGGCATTACCTATTTCCACGAAGCAATCAAGGCAACCCATATTATTGGTCTGGTTCTGGTTTTGCTGGCATTGCTAGTTCCCGTCATTTCGGATAGAAAGGCTGGCCAAAAATCCCGCATTATTTTTTGGGTTTTATGCATTTTGGTGTTCGCCGCGAACGGCTTCTTCGGATCGGTGAACAAGATCCATATCGTCTCTGGCGAAGGATTATCTATCAAAGAATACATGTTTTACATGTACGCTAGCCTGTTTACCGTCAGCGCGATTACTTTCTCAATTCTTGCCTTGATTAAACGCGATGATACAAAGTTATTGTGGAATCCATGGGCAATTCTATTCGCCTTTATCTATGGCCTTGTTAACAGCGTCGGTATGTTCTTGCAGTATTCCTACGCTGACAAAGTCCCGGCATCCATTCTATTCCCATTATCCAATGGAGGAGCGATGGTGTTCGGCTTGATCATCGGTTGCATCGCTTATCGGAAAAGACCTACGGTTCCTGATCTTATTCAAATCATAATCGCCATTATCGGAATGGTTTTGTTTATCGTTTAATCAAACGGACTTTTCAGAATCCAAAAAGCAAACACTTTTTTTATGCATAAAATCGCAATTTATGGATACGATTTTTCGAAATAGCGATGATTTCCTTTGAATCCATGTTTATAATGCGTAATAAGAAAGGTTTTGTTATGGAAAAAAAGAAATTTGTTAACACCCTCCTCAAGTCTATCTTTGCTGTTCTTCTGTTTGTGGGCGCGATCAGTTACTTTGTAACCGATTTGATCGTCTTCATCGACGGCGTTGCCACCGGTGACAACCAAGTCATCCCTGTGGTCGTCGTTGAGCTCATCTTCGGAATCATCGCGTCTTGCCTCATTGGCGCGCTTGCCGTCATGTGCTTGCGCGACATCTTGAAAAAGAAAGAAACCGACATCAAGTACATCTTCTACTTCGCATGCATCTTCGGCGCCATCCTTGCTTTATCTGATTTCTTGCGTATGGCAGTCGCCCAAACCTGGAACGTTGGTTTCCTCTGGGTCGAAGTCATCGCTGGTCTTGCAATCGTCGCACTCGCCATCTTCTGCGTCCGCGCCAAAGGCAATTCCAAGATTCTTCTCGGCACCATCCTTTCTATCGTTTTGATGGGCTATTTCTTCTTCCTCTACGTCTCCAACGGCGCCGCTCAATTCACCACCCCAAGCAACATCTGGTTTAGCTTTGTTTTGGCGTTCGCTCTCGTCGCCGCCAACTTCATCTATCTCCTTATCAATGCTCCTAAGGAAGAAAAGGTAGAAGAGAAGGTAGAAGAAAAGCAGCAGGAAGAGAAAAAAGAAGAACAAAAAGAAGAGAAGCAAGAAGAAGAACCAAAAGAAGTTGAACAAAAAGCAGAATAACGTTTATAGATAAATCACTAGGGCCGCATCGTATAATGCGGCTCTTTTTTTATCCAATCTTCAACGTAGTAAAACACACCTTCCAAAATAGAAAACACATACATGTATGCCCTCTTTTCTTAAAAACATCGTAGACGTGTATGTGTTTTCCTAAATATATTAACGGTAAACGACAACGAATTCCTCGCATAGAAGACGTATCGATTCCTCGAAAGGGCGGCCGATCGTTTTTAGTTCCTCGGTGAAGAATTCGCGGTGGACTTCTCTCCAATATGCGAGGCTCCGGTCGCCTTCCCCTTCTTTATAAGCGTGGTCGGCTGAAACGTGATCGAAGGTTTCAACGTATAGTTTTGTGGTTTGAATGATGCAAACCGCATTCTCTTTGGAATCTAGGATGACACTGTAATCGCCAACTTTTGGAAAAGGTTCCCCTTCCGCCTCATAGAGATCGCAAGAAGAGCAGGTCGCGGTTTTAATCCCTTCTAAAACAAGCTTGGCTAGTTTATCTGGTGCGCCTCCAAAAGCCCACGCTTCGTATTCTCCACGTAAGCCGGATTTTTCCCACATTTCTTCCGCCGTCATCGTCGTTCCTCAATTCGTAAATATGCCAGAGTGCGCTCTTATTCTTTCTTCCAACCATGCTCCCATGATAAATCATGAGTTTGGACATGCCTCCATTGTATCTGGAAAACTGCTTTTTAGAAGGTGAAATGTGATTAGTCCCACCCTATTTTCCCAACTCCACAGATTGCCTCAAGCCTCGACCCGTCTTGCTTTAGGCGATCAAAAGATGGCTTATCTATGACATTTAAAGAGCAACTTGTCGCTTATAACAAAGCCGTCTACTACGTTAAATATTTTGATGCAAGCAACAATACCGCGACGTTGTATGATTTAAAAGAAAACGGGAAGAGGCTCTATTCCGTCTTCCTGCAAAACAACCTGATATGAAAAAACGAAACGAATTCAAAGCTGCATTGCCACTACTTCTGATGTCTCTTTCGCTTTTGCCTGCTTGTTCTTCGGGCAACTCTAACCCCATTCACTTACCTGTGAAAACGCCTTCAGAAGTTTCTCCCTCGAAAGAAGAAACCAAATGGAGCAGAGTGAGGTTTGGCTCTTATCCAGCAAAGGAGATCGTGAACGAGAACTGGAACGCTGTCGATGAATATGCCTTGGATCCAGGCGACATCTTAAAAGACAACAAGCTCTACCAAATGCTTGTTTCTGCTTCTTGGTCCAATAATGCAACCATCATTGACGGGAAACGTTATATACGCGAGGAAAACCCAAGCAAACAAAGCCGCGAGCAACATTATCGTTATGATGAAAGCGCGTACCATTATTTCGAAGTTGAGCCATTGAGGTGGCGAGTCGTAGGAATCGAGGGAGACGTTTTGACCCTCATGTCAGACAGAACAATCGACTGCATTCCTTTCCATCAAAAAGATGAATCTGTGGACTGGTCCTCTTCCTCCTTAAGAAAATGGCTTAATGATGATAGAAACGGCTTCCTTTCCAAAGCGTTTGACGCTAACGAAAAAGAGGCCTTGGTTAAGGTGAATAACAATAACCCCGCCAATAGCAGATATGGCACTTCTAGCGGCCCGCAAACCGAAGATTATGTTTATATTCTTTCTAACGATGAGGTGTTCGCATCGGAAAAAGGCGGGGAATACGGTTTCTATCCAGGCTCTGGGTATGATGATCCCGCCAAAAGGTTCCGCTCAACCACCTATGCTAAATACCATGGTACCTGGTGGTCTCCGGTCGAACCGTATAAAGGCAACTCTTTCTGGCAGATGAGAACATCTGGTTATACCTCTTCTAACATTACCTACATCTGCGATTTTGGCTATATCTATAGCAGAGGCACTTCGGTCGATTGCGATGATGCAGGCGTTTTGCCAGTAATCAACGTGAACAGCAAGAAATGCAGCTTCCGCGAAATTGATGAGGTCTCTTCTTTGACCATCATGAAACAAGATTCGGGAGGAGGAAAAGAAAACACTTGTCACCCAGAGGAAATTACCCCCGACCACAAAGTCATCGAATTTGGAGAATATCCTCAAAGCGAAGTCGTTTCATCTCTTCCAAGCGATGATCAAGAAGGCTATATCGT
>ONWJ01000241.1 GCA_900321535.1 uncultured Erysipelotrichaceae bacterium | reverse complement strand
TGAGTTTCATCAATGTTGGACAAGGAGATGCGATTCTATTAAGAGACCATTCAACCGTCGTCTTGATTGATACGGGAGGGGTCAGTGGCTTTGATATCGGCGAGGAAGTTTTGATTCCTTATTTGAGGAAGCAACGCATCTATCATATCGATGCGATCATCGCCTCTCATCATGATCATGATCATATCGGCGGGGTACCTACGTTGCAGCAACGATTTTCGGTCCATCGTTATCTTGACGAGGCGACGATGTTCCCTGTTCAAGTCGGCCCATTCTATTTTGAGAATCTCAATACCTATTCTTGGGAAGAAGAAAACGATAAGTCCTTGGTCTTCCGTCTTCATTTCCTCAACAAGTGGTGGATGTTCACTGGGGATGCTCCTAGCAAAGTAGAGCAAGCCATCCTAAAAGATCATGATGATTTAGATGTTGATATCCTAAAAGTCGGTCATCATGGTTCTTCGACTTCTACCTGCGCGGCTTGGCTTGATGCCTTGACCCCAGAAACGGCGATCATCTCCTGTGGTAGAAACAACAAATACCATCATCCAGAAGAAGAAGTGCTCGCTCGGCTAAACGAAAGAAACATCAAGATACGAAGAACCGACCTAGAAGGTACGATTACCTATACTCAGTTTCTTTAGAAACCCGTAAAATAGTCAGGATGATTTATCTGATCTATTCCAAAGAAAGCGAGATGGCTCGCCGCAGCGCATTAAAGATCTTGAAAAAAGAATTTCCTAAGCGCGATGAAGGCAATTACGTTTGCTTCAATATGGCCGTCACGCCGATCAAAACCTTGGTGGATGAATGCGAGGCCATGTCTTTGATGTCCTCCAAAAAGGCGGTTCTTGCTGAAGACTGCGCTTTTTTATCCAAGATGGAACGCGGAAGCAAGAAGATCAAAGACGCAGGAAGCGAGGCTTTGGAGCAATATTGCCTCCATCCAAATCCTGACGTTGATTTATTCCTTGTCGTCTACGCCGAGCAGTTGGACACCAAAAACAAAGTGGTGGATGCGATTTCCAAAACCGGCATGATCAAAGAAGTCCCGGTCCCGCCGGAAGAAGAATGGATCGCGTATACCAAACGTTATCTTGAGAGAAACGGTTCTAAGATCGAAGATGACGCTGCTATCGACTTGGTCAAGCGCATCGATGGGGATTACGGAAGATTCTTAAGCGAGCTCACCAAGCTCGACGCCTTTGGCAGTGGGGCTACCATCACCAAAGAAGATATCCGGATTCTCGTGAGCCCTCGATTGGAAGAAGACGCCTTTGTCCTCTCTAACGCCTTAAGCAATGGCAACATCGAGAAGGCTCTCCGCGTATACCGTGACCTAAAAGCCCATTCCATCGATGAAATCAGGCTTATCAATATGCTAGGCAATCAATTCCGCTTCTTGGATGAAGTCGCCTTCTTGGCATCTCAAGGAGGCTCGAAAAACGCGATTGCAAGCGAGCTCAATGCCTCCCCATACCGGGTGGATATTTGCCTAAGGAATTTACGCTCGATGAGACCCAATGCGACTGCTCGGGTTTTAGAAAGACTTTATCGCTGCGAGAAAGCCATTCTCTCAGGCGAGCAAAATGCCGAATTCGCTTTTACCCGTTTCTTAGCTGAAACCGTCTTATAAACATGAATCCCAAATGCATGGAATACCTAAAACGTTTCCCAACCTTAGAAGGGAAACATATTCTTATCACCGGTTCCACCAGCGGGATCGGTTTAGAAGCCGCCAAAGATTTCCTCTATTTAGGTGCGACTGTCCATTTCATGGTGAGAAATGAAGCCAAAGCCAAAGACTGCATCGCTTCCATCGAGGCGGAATTAGGTCATCCGATTTCAGCCTTCATCCATCTTTATGACCAAAGCAATCTTTCTTCCATCAAAGCCTGCGTCGATGGATTCAAAGGCCTCCATCTTGATGTCATCGTCTTGAATGCTGGGGTCTATTTCCCAAAGAAAGGCGCTTCTGCAAACGGCCATCCTTTGACCTTGCAAGTCAATGCGATCGGCACGCATTATTGCTTTGATTGTTTCTATGCGCTTTTCCCTGATGCCCGTTATGTCATCATCGATTCTATCGCGGTCGCGAATCCGAAAAAGAACGATTATATGCCGTATTTTGAACGTATCGATGAATCAAGATGGAAACAATATCGCCTTTCCAAGCGCATCGCGATGCACATCTATAAACTTGCCCTTGAGCAAGGCGCGAACGTCTATATGGCGCATCCTGGGATCACCAAAACCAACATCCTCCAATCGACCGCGCCTTGGTTCAAGCGCGCTTCTCAAGCGGTGCTCACCTGGGCGACTCATCCAGCCTGGAAAGCCGCTTTGTGCACGGTGGAAGCAAGCATCAGCCAAAGCGAAAATGGCTCTTATTTCGTTCCTCGCGGGCCATGGCAAATCTCTGGTTATCCTAGAAAAGCCAAAGTCAAATTAAAACCAAAACAAACCAAAGCCTGGGCCGAGGCTTATTCCAAACTTCATTAATTCATCTTATTGTTAAGCGCTTACACATACGCACGCACGTAAAAGAGGGCTTGACATTTTTTGTCCATACCCCATTATTTGCCCGTTTACCAAGTAAACATATGTAATTTTTCACAAAGAAAGGAAATTTAGCTATTACGAAGTCAAGTAAAAAATAAATCGTATGTCGAAAATTGCGCATGTGCGCGAAACAAAGCATAGGCGC
>ONWJ01000084.1 GCA_900321535.1 uncultured Erysipelotrichaceae bacterium | reverse complement strand
TAAATTGAGGGCTTACCATGACATTAATTTGCATTATCAAAACAATCGTCGAGTTGCCTAATAAAACTCAAATTGGGACACACATCGTGAATCCATTTATATATTTGCGGAGTTGGTTCAAATCTTAATTCCAATCCATCAATTGTTGTGATTATTATGCGGACATGAAGATAACCATAAATAGATTTACATTTTTGTGTCAGTTTTATGGATTTAACATCGCTCCAACGGATTGTTTTCTTTTTTGCTGATATGCCTTCTGGCCCGATGAACATGGGAACATTCCACAATCGAATAAAGGAAAGAATGAATAGCAATAAATCAGCAGCCCAAACAACCCCGAGTAAAAGAAGAATCACAATTAGCACAACTCCTTTTGACAGTTTAAATGCCGGAATCGTCAAGAGCGGCATGAACATAATCGTCAACGATTGAAAGATACATAGATTTGTTCTCGGAATAAAACGCTTCATCGTTGCCTACCCCTCCAATGCACATTGATTATGCTCTTTATTCATTGATTGAAGGCTTAATCTTGTTATGCAAATTATATCGTAGGCCTTTTGGCGATTCGAGCATCGTTCGATGAAAAAAAGCGGGACGAACCCGCTTCAGCAATTTCAAGATGATCAGACGATGATGCCCATCTCGGCGAGTTTGCTGCGGATCGGGAATGGGTTTATTGTAGCAAACTAAGCAAGCGAGATGATATCTTTCTCGACGTCGATGCGCTCGATGAGTTCAGCGCACTCCTTCTCGTTTCGCCTTCTTAAAACTTCCTCGGCATCGATGCGGGCGTATTCGAACATCGCGAAATCGCTCACCAAGTTGGCGAATGCGAAGTTCGGCATCCCCGATTGACGGGTTCCGGCGAAGGTTCCTGGACCTCTTCGCTTGAGATCTTCTTCGGCGATATGGAAGCCATCTTCAGATTGCACGATGACGTTGAGCTTTTCGATTTCCTCTTCGTCGTTGCCATCATAAACGAGCAAGCATCGTGCTTTCTCGCCATCTCGGCCCACCCTGCCACGAAGCTGATGAAGGCTTGATAAGGAGAAGTGGCTCGGATCAAAAATCTCCATCAAATGGGCATCTTTGACATCGATTCCTACTTCGATGACCGAAGTGGACACCAAAATCGGGCGGCTTCCATCGGTAAAAGAGGCAATCGCTTCAATCTTCTCTTCATCCTTCATCTTGCCATGGAGCAAGGCGACTTTGCCCGGGTATTTTTTGGCGAAATAATCATAGATCGCAAGAACGCTGGAATCTTTTTTCTCACCGCTATAATCGATTTGAGGGCAGACCAAATAGACCCGTCCTCCGCGGGCTAATTCTTCTTTGATGGGCGCGTTAAGCAAGGTTGCCTTCTTTGGGATAATCGCGGTTTCCACCTGGCGTTTGGCAAAAGGAAACGTCGATAAAGAAGAGACATCCAATTCCCCGAAAAGAGTCAACGAAAGAGTACGTGGAATCGGGGTCGCGGATAAAAGCAAAACGTCGGCTTGGTCGCCTTTATTAGCCAATGTGGTACGTTGAGCGACACCGAATTTATGCTGCTCATCGATGATGACGAGGCCAAGGTTTTTATAGGAAATATCAGAAGAAAACAAAGCATGCGTCCCGACGATCACATCGATATCCCCAAGCGCGAGATCGACTTTGATGCTCTCTCGTTCTTTGCTATTCAACGACCCAACAAGCAGCCCTACTTTTAGCCCATATGGCTCTAAAAGAGCAGAGAGATTTTTATAATGCTGCCTCGCTAACGTGTCGGTCGGGGCCATGATCGCCCCTTGGCTAGCTCTAGTGGAGGCGGCGAATAAAGCAATGGAGGCCACCAAGGTCTTCCCGCTTCCTACATCCCCTTGCAGCAAACGCGTCATCAAGGCATCGCTACTCATGTCGGAAAGAATCTCCTTGACCGCCTGCTTTTGGTCTTCGGTCAAGGTATAGGGAAGATGATGGACGAAGTCACGGATTTTTGGATAATCAAGCTTGGGTAGTTCGCCTTTGACCACCGCTTTGTTTTTGTCCTTTACCAAGCGGTTCTTCAGGCAAAATAGCAAGGCTTCTTCGTATTTTAATACCCTCATTCCAAGTCGGATATCTTCCGGGCAAGACGGAAAATGGCATTTCCATAATGCCTCTTCTTTGGGCAATAAGCGGTATTTTTGCCGAAGATATAGGGGCAAGATATCTTGGATATAACCTTGCACACTGCGGAATGCTTTCCGGACAATCGCCCGGAAATCTTTATCTGGGAAATCCACGGGCAAAGAATAGATTGGGACAAGCGCTTCTTCCGGTGGGATTCTCCCTTTCTTGGCGTTAAGAAGATTCAAGCAATGCTTCTTCTCGTCGAAGGTCGCGGAAATCGTGTAATCCTCGCCGGCTTTTAAGAAGGTCGTGAGGTAGGTTCGGTTCCACGCCACCACATCAAAATCTAGCCCCGTATCGCTAGAAAACTTGAAATCCACTCGGCTTGCCCCACCAAAACGTCGAAAGCGAATCGCTTCTGGAAGCACCCCATATAAAACGATTCGTTGATGCGAGGAAAGATGCTTCAACTCCTCTCGCGGCGTATAGGAAAAAGAATCATATCGGCGGGGAAGATGAAGCAATACATCCATCGGGGTGCGCAGCCCCATTTTCTCTAGCATTGCCTGCAGACGAGGAGAAGAAGATAGATTCACGCCGCAATTGTAGCAGGCTAACGATGAAGTTGGGATAGGAAAGCGATGATTTTTCCAGTACACTTATGCCCATGATTTGCAACAATTACCAAAGCAAACTCGATGTCAGAGACACCCAGTTTGCCATCAAATATCTCAAAGACGAATTCCAAAAAGCTTTAGCGAGGAAGCTTCATCTCACCCGCGTTTCCGCGCCGCTTTTCGTGGAATCCAGCTCTGGGCTTAACGATGGATTAAGCGGGGTGGAAAAGCCGATTTCTTTCCATGCGAGCGGGGTCGATTCTAATTTAGAAATCGTCCATTCTTTAGCCAAATGGAAACGTTATGCTCTCGCCCTTTATCAGTTCCATGAAGGGGAAGGTCTCTACACCGACATGAACGCGATCAGAAAAGACGAAAACCCTGATTTCATGCACTCTTTTTATGTGGACCAATGGGACTGGGAGAAGCGCATCACCCCGAGTCAAAGGACGTTAGGCTACCTCAAAAGAGTGGTCAAAAACATCTATTCCTGCATCTATCAGACGAGCCTTCATCTAAGCAAACGTTATCCCATTTTGGAGAACATGCTCCCGCCGAAAATCGTCTTCATCTCCACCCAAGAATTAGAAAAGCGTTACCCCAATTTAACGAGGAAACAACGCGAGGATGCGATCTGCCGCATCCACAAGGCAGTGTTCCTTTATGGCATCGGAGGAAAGCTCTCCGATGGCAAGCCTCATGATAGCCGCGCCGCCGACTATGATGATTGGTCTTTAAACGGCGACATCCTCGTCTATTATCCTATTTATAATATAGGGTTCGAGCTCTCCTCCATGGGGATCCGCGTGGACGCCGATTCCTTAAAGAGCCAACTACAAGAAAAAGGTGAATTAAGCAAGCTAGAGAACCCCTACTGCAAGGCTTTGCTAGAAGGCAGACTCCCGCTTACGATCGGGGGAGGCATCGGGCAATCTCGTCTAGCGATGTATCTGCTCCAAAAAGCCCATATCGGCGAAGTCCAAGTCTCATGCTGGAGCGAAAGCGAACGCAAGAGGATGGAAGAAGAAGGCGTTCATCTACTATAAAAACGGCCACGCAGGCCGTTTTTTGCTGGGTCTAAACTTACTTGTCCTTTATTAGGCAACTAAGTTATCTTGGCTGAAATAACGCTCTCTTAAGCTTTGCTTATACGCCTCGTTTGGGTCTAAATCGCTCTCTTTTAGGCCTAACGATTGCAGCAAATTCGCAAGCACCCATTCTTCGTCTTGGGTGTGATAAGAAACATAGACTTCGCGAAGGATAGAAGGCTTAATCAAAGAATAGAGTCGGCGAGAAGAAACGCATCGAGTGTAGGCGATATAACGATAAATCCAGCCAATCCAATGAAGTTCGGCTTTGGAAAAGCGGATCGTTCCATATTCAGAAGGGCCCTATTCATTCTCGCGGCCTTCAAAACCTTCCTTGGTTTCTAAAGATAACAACGCCGAATTCCCTTCGTCCAAACGCTCGAAAAGATTCGATTTCATCGCCCTGCGAATGAAAACCGGCGAGGAGGATTGGGTGAACGCCAAAGACTCCTCGAATAGCCTTGCCTGATAGGTGGCTAAGGTGATTCCTTCGTAATCCAATTCTTTTTTCATAAAAACACCTCGTCAATGTATTTTCCGCTGGAACGGAACTCCCGTTTCGCAAGTTTCAATTTGGTCGCCACTTCTTTCGACCGCTCCTCCCCATGCAAGCGAAGAGATTTCTTTTCCTCCTCGCAAAGATAAAGGTGAGAAAGCATCTGAAGATGAGAGATCGCTTGGCTGGTTTTCAAGACCACTTGTTCTCCTAAAGAAGAAGCGGATAAGGCATGAAGCGCTTCTTCGGAGTTGATTTCCCCATCTCCAAATTGACGCATCACTTGGAACATCTTGTTATCCGCGATCGGCGCGATGATGTAATCAACGCCTTCGCTTTTTTGCACGATCTGCTTCAGAAGAGGGTGTTCTTTATAATCGTTTAGTTTCCCTCGGTGATAACAAACAAGCAACATCCATTCCAAATCGCAATGGAACACACTGCCTTTTAAGCCGGTCTTATCGAAGGAAAAAGCATAGACGGATCCTGTCTTTGATCCAAACACGAAGCTTGCGGCCTGAAGATAATTCGTGCCTAGATAGAAGCCGGCTCCGAAATCGCAATCCTTTCGACTGCCATCAGGAAGGATTTGGCCTAGCCCGTTTCGACTTCCATGGAAACATAAGTTCTGATCGTGCAATTCCAGCAGGATTTCTTCCGTTCCTTTGTTGATTCGTAATCCAGCTTGATAGGCAAAGGAATAAAACGCCTCTAATAGACGAGGACTAACGGAATGAGTGCCGTTAAGAACGCTCATCACGAAAGAACGGGATATTCCTATCCGCTCGCACAAGGAAGCGCCACTGATTTTTAACGCATCCGAGACAAAGGTGAAGTCATCAACGAAAGAATAATCCATACACCTATATTATCCTCATTTCAAACTTACTTGTCCACTATTGGACAGTTAACTTTCATTTAAGAATGAAAAACCATCTTTAGCCGATTTGTTGCAGTTTTGTGATTAGTAACCCGTTATAATCTTCCCACCTTCTAGGAGGATTGCAGTCTATGAATAAGAAACCATTACTTGCCTTAGCAGGAGTTTCCGTCATCGCGTTTTCGTTGATGCTCGTCTCCTCGATGCGAGAAAGCACCCCTATCATTCCTGGCGTTAACGCCGCTACAAACAAGAGTCTCACCTTTGATTCCGATGTCGGTCCTCAATATTGGACGCTCGACAACAAGCAGCAAAGCGTGCCAACCGGTCAAGGCTCTCCAATCATCGGCTGGATCGAGCTTCCTTACGAATCGTACGTCGACCGTGGATTTGGAGGAGGGAATTTGTTTTACTACAAAACCAACAGCAACGCGGGCTCATTCAATTTCTCGTTTGGGGTAAATAACCTCCAAGGCTTCGACTTTACGTTCCAAACATCAAACTCCGGTTGGAATATGGAGTTTGCCGAATTCCACGCCGTAATTGCTTATCAAGACGGCAATAATAACACGGTCTATCAAGATAATTACAATCTTGTTAATGGAAGCCCTGTAGATGCAAATTCTGATCTCCACGCGAACACTCCAACCACCTATTCTTGGGTTCGGACGCAGGAATTGCTCGGCGAAGCAATTCGAAAAGTATCCGTGAACGTTAGTTTTGAGCATATGAGACGCATCTTCATGAAATCCATCACCGTATCCTGGAGTTGCTAAGCAACAAGCCCCACATCACCACCCTGATTGGGTGGTTTTTGATACCCCGGAATGAACAAAACCGAAATAAATCTCGGCTGAAAATCGGGGTTGCCCGAGTTTTTTGGTAGAATGGGTTATGGCTGAACCTTACCGCAACTCTGACTTCAAGGTTAACACCTATTTCAAACGCTTCCCCGACCAGCTCGAAGCGGCGAGGAAGGCGGGTTACGGCGTCTGGGTTAATGAGGTGCGCAAGCTGAACAACTGCTTCTACGCCAGGAAGCTGCAGGGCGACGTGTCGATACGCGAGATCTTCAGGGCGGTGTGGCCGTCGTTCAAGAAGCGCCACGCCGAGAGACTCGGGCGGCCGGGGCTCGTCGCCTGCGTCGAGAAGTTCATCGGCTGCCACGACTTCGCCAACGGCTACCTCTACTACGAATGCCCGAAGTGCGGCGACTTCTACATGGTTGGCTTCTCCTGCCACTCCCGGATCTGCCCGAGCTGCGGCAAGAAGTACCGCGACGCCAGGAGCGCCAAGGTGTCCGCCAAGTGCCTCGAGGTGCCGCACCGGCAGTTCGTCTTCACCATACCGGCGCAGCTCAGAACGTTCTTCAGGCTGCACAGGAAGCCGATGCTGGACGCCCTCTTCGCCTCCGTCAGCGAGTCGTTCCGCCTGCTGCTCAGGAAGCACGCGCCGAAGGCATACAGGCGCGAGGGCAGGAAGCTCGGCTTCGTTTGCTTCCTCCACACCTTCGGGCGCGACCTCAAGTGGCACCCGCACATCCACGCCCTCGTCGCCGAGCGCTGGATGGGCAAGGACGGGGCGCTCCACAAGCTGGACTTCTTCTCCTTCG
>ONWJ01000057.1 GCA_900321535.1 uncultured Erysipelotrichaceae bacterium | reverse complement strand
CGAGCCAGAAAACGTTCAGGATAAGAAACCGATTGAGGATTTCCATGGCAATATCACCCTCGATAACGTCTGTTTCCAATATCAAGAGAACGGACCTGCGATTCTTGATCACCTGAATCTAGAGATCAAAGAAGGGGAATATATCGCGATTGTCGGGCCAACTGGATGTGGCAAATCGACCTTCGTGCGATTGCTTCTTGGCTTTGAAAAGCCTACGAATGGGAATATCTATGTCGATGGAGTGGATATCGAAGAACTTGACCTTGCTTCCTTACGAAGAAATATCGGCACGGTCATGCAAAATGGTAGCCGTTTCCACGCGGATATCCTCTCCAATATCATCATCTCCGCTCCAAATCTCAGCGAAGAAGATGCTTGGGCTGCCGCTAGAATCGCCGACATCGCCAAAGATATCAACGCCATGCCGATGAAGATGCATACCGTCATCTCTGAAGGACAAGGCGGGATTTCCGGCGGACAGAAGCAACGCATCATGATTGCTCGTGCGATTGTCCATAAACCGAAGGTTTTGATTTTCGATGAAGCCACAAGTGCGCTGGATAACAAAACCCAGAAATCCATCTCGGATTCGATCGCGAAACTCAACTGCACCCGAATTGTCATCGCCCATCGCTTATCGACCATCAAACACGCCGACCGCATCTTGATGCTAGAAGGCGGGAAGATCATCGAAAGCGGTGACTACAATACCTTGATTGAGAGGAAGGGACGCTTCGCAGAACTGGTGGAACGTCAACGTCTCGATACCAAATAATTCATCATTCCAATAGAAAAGACAGGCACATGGGGCCCGTCTTTTCGTCTTTGGAGACGTCGTTATTCTTCGATCTTGTTATCGCGGATAACGCGTTCTTTGAGGTATTCTGGAACTTCCTCGTAACGATAGAATTCGCGGTTGAAGAAGCCAGAGGCTTGGGTGATGGATTTGAGCTGCGTCGTGTAATCGATGACTTCCGCTTCCGGGATGAGGACTTCGATTTCCTGGTTGCCGAAGTCTTTCTCTTCGATGTTCTGGATACGGGCTCTGCGGGTATTCAAGTCGCTTAAGACCGCACCGGTGAAACGAGATTCGACATTGACGCGGAGACGGAGAATTGGCTCAAGGATGATTGGCTTGCACTTTGGATAAGCATCTTTGAAGGCAAGGATGGCCGCCATACGGAAGGCTTGTTCGTTGGAATCGACTGGATGGTATTTGCCATCGACGAGAACGCCTTTGACCCCGATGACTGGGAATCCCGCAAGTGGGCCTTTCTGCAAGGCTTCGAAGAAACCTTTTTCGACAGCTGGGAAGTAGTTCCTTGGAACGGCTCCGCCGAAGACTTCTTCGGCAAACGAGCTTTCTTCGGCTGGCTCGAAGCGCATCTTGACGACGCCATAGAAGCCAGAACCGCCGGACTGCTTGACATAACGTCCATCGCCTTCTCCGGTAACCTTGATGGATTCGCGGTAGACGACTTTCATGCGTTCGGTCTCGACCGAGATCTTGTAGACGGTTTTCAGTTTATCAACGATGAAGTCGATGTGGGTCTCACTGACGCCGCCAAGCAACAACTGTTTGGTTTCGTTATTGCGGGTGACTTCAACGCATGGGTCTTCCATTTGGATCTTGGCAAGAGCAGGAACCAATTTGCCTTCGGTAGCCTTATCGGTGACGATGGCTTTGAAGATGACCGCGGTTGGGTAGTGGACGCTTTGATAGGAGATGATGGATTTCGGGGAGCAGATGGTGTCACCGCATTTGACTTCGTCGAGTTTGGTGATAGCACCGATGTCTCCAGCGTGCAATTCATCGACTGGATCAAGCTTCTTGCCGGTCATGACATATAAGCCTGCGACCTTCTGGGTATTGCCTTTGACGTAGATTTCATCCCCGGCTTTGAGCACGCCAGAGCAGATCTTGACGATATTGACGACGCCAGAATAGGGGTCGACGAGGGTCTTGAAGCAATAAGCGGAGAATGGCTCGTTGTCATTAGTTGGACGGACGATTTCCTTGCCATCTTCATCTTTGGCCTCAAGTGGCTTAAGATCAGCGGGGTTCGGGAGATAATCGATGAGCATTGTAAGGAGGGTCTGGACACCGATGTTTTTGGCGGCGCTGCCGACGATGACAGGGGTGATGTCACCAGCGATGACCGATTGCTTCAAGGATGCATTGATTTCTTCCGGGGTGAATTCCTCACCATTGAAGAACTTCTCGAGCAATTCGTCGTTGACCTTGGCGACTTCCTCGACGATGGTGTTGTGGAGTTCGAAGACTTTATCGCGCTTATCTGGATAGATTTCAGCTTCGACGCATTCATTGCCGTTATAGATATGAGCTTTGAGGTCGACCGCGTTGGCGAATCCATCGAAACGATCATCATGGCCTAATGGATAGCAGAAGGAGATGACGTTTTTGCCGAATTTCTCGCGGATTTCTTCCAGCAACATCTCGAAGTCGATCTGCTCTTTGTCCATCTTGTTGATGAAGATGAAGGTCGGAACGCCTTTTTTGCGGAGTTGCTTCCAATGCTTGACGGTGCCGACTTGAACGCCGACAGAGGCATCGATGACAAGAATCGCGCCTTTGATGACGCCGGTGACGCCGATGGCTTCGCCGATGAAGTCATCGTTGCCTGGGATATCGATGAGGTTGACTTTATAGCCATCGCGATAGATTGGGATGACCGCAGCCTGGGTGGAGCCGCCGCGCTTTTGCTCGGCAGGGCTATAGTCGGAGATGGTGTTCTTCTTCTCAACCGAACCCTTTTCAGGGATGAGTTTGGTGACCAGCGCCAAGGATTCGACAAGACTTGTTTTGCCGCTTCCTTGGTGGCCTAAAATGGCGACGTTGCGGATATGGGTTGCATCATAGACTGGCATAATTCATGTTCTCCTTATCAGACTCTGAAATACTTGGAATAACGGCCTTTGGTGATGAGCTGGATCCTGCCTTCTTTGAGCAATTTGGCAAGGGCTTTCTCAATCGTGGCTTTGCTGGTCGCGTAGAGAATGCGGAGGATCATGGTTTTCGATAGCGGGGTCGCGGAGTCATTGATGACTTTCAAGGTCTTCTCTTCGGCGGTTGCATCAAGTTCATTGATTTCCATGATGTAATCGAGCTTGCGGTATCCTTCTAGAATTCTCTTGAGGATGAAGGTGACGAATGCTTCGTAGTTATTCTCAGAGGAATTCCAGCCATCGCTAGAGGACTCGAAGGCGTCGATGTATTCGCCTAAATGGAGTCTCATGAGGTAGGCAAGGGCGAAATAATCGTCGATGTCATAACCATATTTCTTGAGCAAGAAGTGGAGTAAGAGACGGCTCACCCTGCCATTGCCATGGTTATAGGGGTGGATGCACATGAAGTCGAGCATGAAGGCAGCGATCAAGACGAGCTTATTGCATTCTTCGTCTTTGACGCATTCGTTGAATTGATAGATCAACGAATCAAGCAAGACGACGTCTTCTCCGGGAGGAGCTGGGACAAAGATGGTGCGGAAGGTGCCATCCGGCATGGATTCTTGGATATAGTTCTGGCTGTCTTTGTATTTGCCGCCGAACTCGGGGTTGTAATCCTTATAGATATAATAATGAAGCGTGGTGACGAAGGAGCGGTCTAGGGTTTGGTATTTATAGACTTCGGAGATGAGATCCATCGCGTTGAGATAACCGACCACCATATGCTCTTGAAGCGTCTTAGGTTGCGATAATCTGGAGCAAAGGACGCGTTCGCGGTCCTCGGCGATGTAGACGTTGCCGATCGCATTGGATGCGACTGCAGCGCTTCTGACGGCCATAGCCTTGAGATCATCGACTTTCTTGATCGAGGCGACTTTGCCGCATTTCCCCTTGTAGAACTCAATGTTGTTGAGCAAAGCGACGATGCTCGGGGTATTCAAAGAAAGCACCGCGCCTTTTAAGTCAAACGTTTTCATATGTGTTTTACCTCGTGACACCTATTATATGCCTCTATTTTTTAATTCGGTAGAAAAATGCTAAAAATACCGAGTTAAATTTTGAACAGTGACAAAAAATGAGAGTTATCTCGGTATTTCTAGGCCATTTTGTCGAGAAAAATGGATGAAGGAAGAAATGCGATGTGGGTCAGATTGGCGAATCAAACTAGATTGTACAAACTGTACAAACAAGTTTAAGGCAGGCGATCTCTCGTTTGCCCATGTTTTGCATTTGGCTGAATGCCTCGGATATGAATTGGAGAGACGACTGCAAACGATCAGCATAGATAGAAGCCTGCCGAAAAGAAGCGCATATGTTGGAGGAATGGAATCCAAGCAAGCCGTTGATGCCGAAAAACTTGTTTTAGAATCAGCTTACCTATGGTTTTGCAAAACGCTTGGCAAGGCTTTATTCGATAAAAGGAAAAGCTAGGCCTTTCCAAATTGGGCAACGTGTACCTCAGCAGGAAGGACCTAGACAATCTGTTTAAGATCGAGTTTTAACACCCCAAAACGGGGGTGAATCCCAAATTCAGGTTTTATCCGCAAACCGATGAAGCCTTTATATCTATATATAAGGATAGAAAACGATTTCCATTTTATATTTCTTCCAAAATTGGAAAAAATATTTAATAGGTGGCGTTTTTCTTTAGGCTATCCTTTTTCATCACGTCGCTTTTTCCATATCCAATTAAAGAAACCGAAGAATTTTTCTATATAAAACTTTTGATAAATAAATGTTTTTTTAGAAACTGAATAGTAATTTCCAAAAAAACGCACAGCACATTTTCCCCTTTTTTGGAGATATATAAGGGTGAGGAAAACTTTCATGGCCGCTTATCTAGTTAGCATGAAGCAATCCACAGCCTCACCTTATTGGATTTCGAATAGTCTCGGATTCCATTCAAATAACGTGATAAGGAGTAGTCCCATGCCATTAAACGAGAATGATAGAACCGAATTCAAAGAATCTTTCGACCATGAGGATTTCGAAGCTGGTGTAGTCTCTTTTCTCAACGAGGAGGGCGGAACCATTTATTTCGGCGTGACCAATAAAGGCGTTAGCAAAGGCCTCGAGGGCATCGATAAGACGATGCTCTCGATTTCAGAATCGCTTCTAGATCGCATCTCACCCGATTGTTCCGAGCTTACTTTCGTCCGTGAGGATCAAGTGGACGGAGTCAAAGTGATTCGAGTCGACGTCAAGAAAGGTTATCGTCTTTTCCATATTAAGAAGTATGGGCATTCCCCGAAAGGCTGTTACCGAAGATTCGGCTCTCGAAGAAAATCGATGACACAGGATGAGATCGATCGTCGATACATAGCCGGCGTCCCCTCCGAGACGATCATGGAAAAGAAAAGCCCGAAGTCAAAGCTCACCTTCTCTATCTTCAAAATATATCTCGATTCCGCGAAAGTCGCTTTCGACAGCGCGTCCTTCGATGAGGATTTCAGCCTTCGTCGAGAGGATGGGGCTTATAACTATATGGCATATCTTTTGTCTGACCAGTTCGACGAATCCATCAAAGTCGCCCGCTTTCGGGGGAAGGGCGATTCAGGCGATTTGGTGATGAGAAAGGAATTCGGGAAGGGCTGTATCTTCAAAGTATTCTACGATTTGCTTGATTATATGGATTCCGTCGAAAGACGCGTCCGAACTTATTTCGACAAAGGACTCCGAAGAGACGAGTACCTTTATGATGAGGGCGCGTTTGTCGAGGCTTGGAAGAACGCGGTTCTCCACAATTCCTACCATATCGGTCAATTCCCGCAAGTTTATCTCTATGATGACCATCTCGAGGTGATGAGCCACGGCGATCCGCTTCGGCGCATGTCGAAAGAGGAATTCCTTCGCGGGAAGAGCAAACCCCTCAACGAAACGTTGATGAAGATCGCCATCAACGTGGACCTCACCGACCAAACCGGAAAAGGGAACAAAGACATCGTCAAAGCTTATGGCTCAAGCGTTTTTGAATTCTCTGAGAATTTCCTCACCGTGAGGATACCGTACAACCCGCTCGCACTGGATATGACTCCTCCAAATGTCCCTATAAATGACCCTGTAAATGGCGGTGTAAATGGCGGTGTAAATGGCGGTGTAAATGACGGAAAGGCCGAGAATGATGACTTTGAGGCGATCGTTTCCTTCGTCTCCGATAACGGCGGGGCCACCTCGGCGGAAATCGCGATGGCGACGGGGGTTCCGAGAAGGACCGTTGAGCGTCGATTGGCGTCTTTGAAGAAAGATGGCCGCCTCATCCGCGTCGGGTCAGACAAGAGCGGGCATTGGGAAATTCCGAAAAAAGGGATGAAAACGGGAAGCAAGAAAAATGGTGTTTAAGGGCCCTAGATACTGCGAATATTCTATATGAAAGGGGACCTGCCAAAAGAAAGCGCGTTCTTCTCCGGGGAATCTTTTGATGCTCGGGATTCTTTCGCACGCTCTTTCTCAAAGCGG
>ONWJ01000092.1 GCA_900321535.1 uncultured Erysipelotrichaceae bacterium | reverse complement strand
GCAACCGGCATGACGCGGAGCAAAATACCCTTTCTTGGCTGGCCGGTTCCGCCGTCTCGGAGGGAGACAAAGTTACAGAAAGCAATCGATTGCTCTCCGTTGACTGGGTTGGTATAGGCGCGAGAGATGTTGATGGAGGTGCCGATTTCATCAATCCAGCTTACGTCATTCAACAGCTCGATTCTTTGGTAGGTAACCGCGTAATTGTTTGGGTCATCTAGTCTTGCCCTAGTGGATAATCCAGTAAGCGTATCAGCATAGACGATATGAGCGGAGGCGCTAGGAAGAACGTGGGAAATTCGAACGAACTCCACCGCTTCTTCAACCGTCATATTCTCGCTGTTGATGTAATGAGCCCAGACATCGCAGATACGTTGTTCACCTTCAAGATAATTCTCGGTGACGTGTTCCATGGTGATGGTCGTGCTCTCGAAGTGTTCCACCTGCCTACGGATCGTATCGCGGTTTTCTATCGTCGCATAAACGATGACGAAAGAGAGCATCGCGACCATGATGAACACATTGGTTATAATCACCCAGATTCTTTTCATTGTAGTGTTATTTTATAACAGACCCTGAAATTTTTAGAGGTATTTGTTGTTCTTGGAAGAACAAACGCTTGGAACCCATATGTCCATTTGGGGGATCGGAAAGCAAAACGATACTTTTCTTCTTGTTTTTAAAAATCGCGGAAATCGCTGCAAATCACGCTTTTTTATATGAAAAAGCCGCTAGACACGAAAGCCTAGCGACGTGAAGATTCAGCTGTTTATTAATGTTTGGTTGCGCTTTCGGTGGCAGAAGTCAGCAAAGGAAAACGATATTTAAGTGAACGAGTTGAGGCAGATGTCGAGAACGTAAATTACTCTTTTATGATTAGGGTTTCCGGGTGAGAGAAGACAAAATGAATCTCTTTCTTTGGGTTCTTAAGCAGATTAATGACCCCTGGTTCAGGATGCCCAAGCTTCGTGTCCATCACTATTTTGCGATATGGGACGAAGCCGCATTTCTCCTGGACTCTTTTAGACCGATCGTTGAAATCGAAGTGGCCACATAATAAGAAATCGTAATCTAACACATTGAACAAATAATCAATCACGGCTTTGGTCGCTTCTGGCATTAATCCCATGCCCCAGTAATCTTTGCTAAGCACGAAGCCAATGGACCTACCTCTATAATCAAAGAATTCGCTGAGCTTATCCTCTAAGTCATATTCTTCAACACCTAATGACCCGATGACTTTGCCGTTTTCCTTATAGACGATGGCGAACGTTTTCTTTTCCTCGATAAAACGGTTGAGCCGATATTCGCTTTCTTCCTTGTTTTTGTGATATGGCCATCCTGCCATCTCGCCTACGCCAGGAACGGAAGCGTATTCGAAAAGATCATCAAGGTCTCCCTTTTCCCAAGGTCTTAGAATAAGGCGTTTGGTTTCTAATATTATTCCAGTAACATCAATTTCAGCGTTCATATCAGGCAATCATTTTATCTTGCAATCAGGATATGATAAAGACCGTTTCGTCTCTATCTTTCAAGCAAGCAATATCAAAAACAAACGTGATTTGCAGGCTTATCGCGATATTTGTTGAGATTTTGATTCAATCACCGAGGCATCATTGTTGCTAAGATGGCCATTATCATGGGACAGAAATTAGCTACGACTTCCAAGGGCGGGTAGATTCGGTCCATCCGTTAGCGGCCCAATACTTAAAATCGGTATACTCCGGGTCTTTTTTGCCAAGGCTCTTTTGCAGCTGTCTAACGATATAAAACTTTGCTTTCGTCTTGATCCTGGTTTTAGCTGGCTTGGAATAATCGATCTTTGCCATCTTGTTTGCCAAAGAACTCGTTTTGCTGGTCATCTTATTTCTCTTGGCTTGGGGTATGTTATCCCATTTCACATCGCTCATTAATTTGAACGACAGGGTTTTGATGTAACTAATCCCCCACCAAGAAAGACTGTCTTTGATGTCCTTGGCGGCCGACTTGCCACCCGCTCCAAGGCATTGGGTGATTACTACAGCGCGCTTGCCAAACATTTCTTTGGCGGGTCGATGCGGCATCCATCGATACCCAAAGTGATCGAGCATCGTCTTCATCGCTCCAGTCGCGTGGAACACATAGGCCGGGGAAGTGAATACCAGCAAATCTGCCTCTAGCATCTCCTTTTCTATTATCTGGATATACTGCGCATCCTTGCATAAATGCTCGTCTTTTAGAAAGCACGATGTGCACCCCACGCAGAAATGAGGACAGTCACGAGGCAAAAAGAATTCCACCACTTCGTCATTCTCCCTAAATGGTTTTAGAAACATTTCTTTGAGTAGAAAGGTGATGCCTTTCTTTTCTGTTCCATTTATCACGACTACTTTCATTGCTATTGCCTAACCTTACTTCTATGAACTTTTTTATTTTATACCGTTCCTTGTAAAGGTAGTCACAGGTTTGTTATGCAATAAATAGCATTCGGCAAAACCGTTATTGAAGCGGCTTTTTGCCATTCCAGAATCCGATACCCCAATGTTCTAGGTCCCATTCTTCCATATAAGAATTGCATTCGTAATCGATGTAAAACAGCACGCCGTCTCGTACCACAAAGTTCGTAGGGTAATAATCGATATTCAATCCTTTTTGCTTGGCCAAAGCCGCCATCTCTATAAGCTGAGGAATATATTGCTCGACCGTTTGCTTCTGTCTGATCAATTCAGAAATCACATCTCCATCAATAAATTCCTTGATGATGATTTCTGCCTCTTCATCGATATCGATCATCTTCGGAATTCTGATGCCTGCATCTAACAATCGTTGGTAATCGTGCCTCTCTGCTTCGATTTTGTTTCCGAATTGATAATAGGCGCAGGGCTCATGATGAATTTGCTTTAACACATACACGTGGTCGCTCTTTTTGGCTAAATAGGAGTAACCGCCCTTCCCTTTTCCCAAAAATTTTTCCAGTTTATAGGTGGCTCCATTGACCATTCTTTCTTCCTTTTTCCAGTAAAAGGAATAATGGCTTTTCTTACGGAAACCGAGGTGCTTATAAAACTCTTGATCCGAGTTAACAATTGCGGTCTTTGCACCTAGTTCTCTTGCGTGATTCATCGCGGCGTAGACGGAAGCCCTCCCTAAACCCGTTTTTCGGCAACTTGGAAGCACGCAGACGGGCTCAACATAAGCGTAGTTTGTTTTTGGGTCATACCAAGTGGAGGCGCTGGCGACCAATTCGCCCTGCTCGTTCTTGATCACGATACATAAATACGGATTGAAATGGGGCCTTTTCCCAGTCGGCGTTTGATACCCTTCCATAAAAGCTTCTTTATCATTTCCGTGGTCAAACCCTTGATAGAACAACCATTCCATCTCAAGCGGGTGTTCTTGGGCATCGAATGTTTCAGCAACGAAGCCACAAGGTAAAGAAACGGGATATTCTTGGTTTAGTTCTATCTCACAGACGGTTTCTTCTCCGTCTGTTTTGTAGAAGCCTTGTTGAATCGCTTCGTTGATTTCATCCGCGTTTTCGTCATGAAAGGCGACGCCTAATCCTTGATCGTCTTTTAGATGATCAAATGCGTATTTCAAAAGCTCAGGATACAAATGACGATACGCCGATAAGGCTGCGACGAAAGCTTCGCCAAAATACATATCCATCAAGGCAACGCCGACTAAATGGTCATCATCAAACCAAAGACCCATTTCATTCAGCAGGTCCTTTTTCGTCGAAGGATGCTCATGCATCCATTCAAAGCGCGCCCAATTCCAGTTATCGTGGTAATCGTTTTCTTCATTGATTTCAGTTAAGAAATCACACACTTGCTGGTAAAAGTAATATTGGTACTTTTCAAATCGAATCACTGATTGTTCCGCCTTTTCCCATTATACCTTAATATCGAGTAGAAAAGGTTTTTTTAAAGGATGCCCGTTTATTCTAAACGCCATAATGAAACTGCCCTTGCGAGCAGCTTTCGTGATATCAGTTATCCGATAAATAGGCAGGTGTCTCAACGTTGATCTTCTTTACGCCCTGATCGTTTTCATAGATCGTCGCTTCGAATGTTACGATGATCGTGAGGAATGGGAATTGGAACGAGATTCTGGACTTTTCTTCGTTCAGATAAGTGCATGTTGTTCTAGTTGTTGGTTCATTGCCGAGGTCAATCATGATCTCGTCATAAGGACTTGAGTAGAAATGGAACGTAGCACTTTCGAACATGTTGTATGACTCTTCATCTGGCGTATAAACGGTGTCAACGTAATGGCCATCGTTCTCGATTTCGGCGTGGCGAAGGAGCACGAATTCATGTTCGTTAGCCCCGGCTTCAAACTTCAATCTGCTTGACCATAATTGGCCAAACAAAACAAGCTCTTTCTCATTGTTGAATTCATCGATCGCATAGGTGCCAAAACGTTCGAATTCCGTTTCCCCGTTTTCTGTTTCGCATGTTGCGCGGTACTTGTTGTCTTTGGCTACGATAGAGGTGATGTAGAGTTTCGTAAGCGATCCGTAATCATCGACTCCATAGGCATAGACATTGCCTTTTGTCGATTCCGTCGGCGAGTAGATGTCGGCTCCCGTTTCATCTCCGATGCCCGTCATGACAACCGAAACGTACCTCTGAATCCTACGATAACCAGCGATATTAACATAATAAGGATAGGTGCCTTCCACTTTGCTATTCACCAATGAGAGGTCAAGAGAATTGGCCTTTATCACGATCGTATTAGACGTACCGTCTTGATAATTGAGGGTGACGGAGGCATTGCCGCCGTTGAAGTAGGAAGCGAGATCCTCCCCTGGTTCGATTTGATCTTTAAATCCATTAAACGCGACGGACTTAACATAGTTAGATTCGTCGTAGACCACATAGGTACCATGCAATGCGTATCTTGTATCCAAGTTGAACGCGAGTTCGTGCTCTCCGACTGCGGTAAATGGATTCGCATCGAGTTGCAAATTCGGTAAGTCTTTAAACTTAATTTCGCGATGGAATATGGTGTGTGCGATGTGAATTTGGTGAGAGGAAAGGCTAAATTGGTCTTTCGCGGCAAAGGCAAAGAACGTAACGAGCGATTGAACCGTCACGACGTTGTCTCCTGGGAGAGTGTTATCCGCTTGCTGTTTTACGTTATCAACGGAAACCACTTGATGACCTACGGTCGAGCGATAGAAGCCCACGACTTTAAAGGTTTGGTTGCTGATCGTGCCGAATCCTTTGTAAGTGAAGGAAACGCTCAATGTCTGTTCGCCATAATCAATGGTTGAGCCGCCGCTAACACGCTCGATTACCAGATTCGTGACAAACGGATCATCTAACCGCACTCCTTCATGATGGGTTTTCCCAGCAATTGGTTTGGCAAAATCAAACGATAAGACGATGTTGTGCTTGTCTAAATCGTTGTAGGCAGTGCCTACTTTTGCATAGACATAGTTTCCGGTTTCAAGGTGCGTTGCCCAAGATGTTTCCGGACTATCATAGACATAAAGATCCCCCGGATTGGCGCCGTAATGGGATTGCTTGATTTGCACGTTGGTTGCCGTTACCGCAGTTGGCGCAGGGGCGGATTCGCAGTCGTAATAGATTTCGCAGCTAGAAAACAGTACTTGCTCGTTAACAGAGGGCACTACTTTAAAATACGATGGCTTGAGGCCGCTGAAATAAACGTCGCCGTTGGCGTCAGGCGTTTCTTCATAGATCGTTCCTGATGTAGCGGACCATGAATACTGCACTTTGATGTTGCTTCCCTCAACGAAATGGATTCTCGTCATTCCTTTGATTTCGTTTCTTTCCACGCCGGAATCGCCGCCGATATTGCCAAACCATCCATCCAAAGAAAGTCTGACCTTTTGGTCTTCATCGATGTAGGAGACATCGTGCTGCAATAATTTAATCTCGTTATTTCGATATGTTTTCACTCTTGCAAGCCGATATGTACCCAAATTGTCTGTGTCGTTGGTGAGCTGCCTATTCTCATAAGATAGATCGATTCTCATCGGAGCCTCAGCTGCTCTTGTCAAGGCAAAAGCTTCATTTTCATCAACGTTAAAAGAGAATGCGAGCACCCCTAACGTGAAGATGGACGCGAGCATGAGCATTAATAGACTTTCTTTTTTCATTCGGCTACCTCAAAAACTAGCCTAATTATATTTCACATCGTTATTACAAAAAACGCATTTTCTCCTCGAGGAGAAAACACCCAGTTATAAACTGGCCCAACCGATAGAGTCTGGGGTTTGTTCGTTTTAGGCGATTTTTGTGAACGTGCCAGAACAAGAATAGTCGCCTTTTCTTTCCATAGCGTCCACAAATTTGATTTCGGTCTCAGATTTCGAGGTAAGGGTGCATGCGAAATCCCCGTCTTTATGTGGAATATCGATGTGAAGTTTCCCGCTGATGAAGCGAATCTTATAGTTCTCTACTGAATGCAATGGATTCTCGGCATGGGTGGTCGGGTTATCGCCAAGGAAAACGGAAGCTTTGGTCTCGGTGAGTTCAAGGAAGAAATAGTATTCCTCACGAATCGTGAAGCCTTGGGAATCGTAAACGTAATTTCCTTCTTCGTTGACTTTGTTCTGGGATTGTTTATCCGAGACGTAATTTCCCATGGAGAAGGTTGGAATCTCACCAAGAAGGACGGCGGAAGAGGTTGACCAACCGCCGCGAGGGCGAGTGGAAAGCCTGAAAGAGCCAGCGGGTTTTTCATATAAGAGATAAACGGTTCCGTTCACTTCAAAATAAGCCGCATTAAAGTCGCCAAGCAAAACGGAGGTGACTTTCACGAAGCGTACGCTGCCATCATAAAGAGCGGTCCCCTGCTTGTTCTTATAAGCATCATAATCTTCGTATTTGGTGGAGCTGATCTTCTTGTTCTCTTTGTCAAAGGCATAGATGACATTAGCGACCATATAATTGCCGGAAGCTAAATCAAGGGAGTCGATATCGGTATAGGTATCAGCGAAGATATCGGTAACATCAGGCTCGGACGCCTGGGTGGTCGTGGCAGGAACAGAGGTGGCTGCGGTAGTTGATGCAGGAGCATTCGTCCCTCCGCAAGAAGCGAGAACAGCAAGGCTAACTAATCCCATAACAATCGTAACAGCTTTGTTTTTCATCGTTTTGAGTCCTTTCGATGTTTT
>ONWJ01000058.1 GCA_900321535.1 uncultured Erysipelotrichaceae bacterium | reverse complement strand
TTTCTCTCCAATGGACCGATTCCTATGATCAAAATGGCATCTATTCCTTCTGCAACAACATTTCCACCAAAGAAGGCGGCACCCATGTCGAAGGTTTGAACCTTGCTCTTGGCCGCGTTCTCAATGACTATGCCCGTAAGAACAATCTTCTCAAAGCCGATGAAAAGAACTTCACTGGTGAAGATTGCCGCGAAGGCCTGACCGTCGTCGTCTCTATCAAGCACCCAAATCCTCAATACGAAGGCCAAACCAAGACCAAACTTGGTAACTCCGAAGTCCGTAAGATCGTCTCCAACATCGTCGGCGAAGGTCTTGAAAATTATCTGTATGAGAACCCACAGGAAGCCCGTGCGATCATCGAAAAGATCCAACTTGCTTCCAAAGCTCGCGACGCGGCACGTGTAGCGCGTGAGAAAATCCGCAAATCGGCCCTTGAAATCACCACCCTCCCTGGCAAACTCGCCGATTGCTCCTCCAAAGATCCAACCGTCTGCGAACTCTTCATCGTTGAGGGTAACTCCGCAGGTGGTTCCGCCAAATCTGGCCGTGACCGTGAAACCCAAGCGATCTTGCCTCTCCGCGGTAAGATCCTCAATGTCGAAAAAGCGCGTGAAGACCGCATTTGGGCCAATGCCGAAATCGGCAACATGATCACCGCGATCGGCGGTGGTATCCGCGAGAACTTCGATGTGACTAAGATCCGTTATCACAAAATCATCATCATGACCGATGCTGATGTCGACGGCGATCACATCCGTATCTTGCTCCTCACCTTCTTCTATCGCTTCATGAGACCTTTGATTGAAGGCGGCTACGTTTATATCGCCCAACCTCCACTCTATAAGGTCGATTACAAAGGCTCTGCTTACTACGCCTATAACGACGCTCAGCTTGAAAAGCTCCGCAAAGAACTCAATCTGAAACCAGGCTTTGCCTTCCAGCGTTACAAAGGTCTTGGTGAGATGGACTACACCCAACTTTGGGAAACCACCATGGATCCAAAAGCCCGTAAGCTCATCCGCATCACCATCGATGATGCTGCCGATGCTGAGAAAGCATTCACCGATCTCATGGGTGATGAAGTCGCACCGCGCCGCCAGTATATCTCTGAAAACGCAGTGTTCGTTCAGAACCTTGATATCTAATTCAAAGGAGAAATTGACAAATGGATAATGATGAATTGAAACGTCCAGAAGACGAAGAAATCGAATCCGAAGAAGAACCTGTTGATGAAAACGAAGCGGGTTCTGACGGGGAAAATGAGATTTCCGAAGGTTCTTCCAGCTCTTTGAATTTTAATCGCGAAGGCACGCAAAGCGCTGATGCGATGTTCGGGGAAGAAGCCGCTAGAAGCGGCATCATCCCAGGATTGATCGACCGCGATATCACCACTGAAGTCCGCACCGCGTTCTTGGATTATGCGATGTCTGTCATCGTCGCCCGTGCCATCCCTGATGTCCGCGACGGTTTCAAACCTGTTCAACGCCGCATCATCTTCGGTATGAACGAATCCGGCATGTATCCAAGCAAGCCACATAAGAAATGCGCTCGTATCGTCGGTGACGTCATGGGTAAATATCACCCTCACGGCGACTCCGCTCTTTATGGCACCCTCGTTCGTTTGGCTCAGCCATTCTCTCTCCGTTATACCTTGGTTGATGGACATGGTAACTTCGGTTCCATCGACGGCGACGAAGCTGCCGCTATGCGTTACACCGAGGCGAGAATGAACAAACTCTCCCTCGAATTGGTCCGTGACATCGATTTGAAAACCGTCAACATGGTTCCTAACTATGATGGCACCGAACAAGAACCAGAAGTTTTGCCATGCCGCTTCCCGAACTTAATCGTCAACGGAAGCCAAGGTATCGCCGTCGGTATGGCCACCAACATGGCTCCGCACAATATGTCGGAAACCATCGATGCGGTCATCGCCGTTGCCAAAAACCCTGATTTGACGCCAGCTGAAATCATGCAGGATTACCTCCATGGTCCAGACTTCCCAAGCGGTGGCATCATCCTTGGCCGTCAGGGCATCTTAGATGCCTATACCACCGGTACTGGCACCATCACCATCCGTTCCCGTTATCACATTGAGGAGATGGAGAACGGCAAATCCCGCATTATCGTCACCGAAATCCCATATCAGGTGAATAAGAAGACGATGATTGAAAACATCGCGGACTTAGTTCGTTCCAAAGTCATCGATGGCATTACCGATCTTCGCGATGAATCGAACAAAGAAGGCATCCGTGTCGTCATCGAACTCCGCAAAGACGTGATTCCTGAAGTCGTCGCGAATAACCTTTTGAAGCACACCCAACTCCAAACCAACTTCGGTATCATCAACCTTTGCCTTGAAGGTGGTGCGCCAAAAACATTAGGTATCGTTCCTCTTATTAAGGACTACATCGAATTCCAGGTTGAAGTTCTCACTAGACGTACCAAATGCTTACTCCAACGTGACTCCGATCGTCTCCACCTCGTTCTTGGCTTGATCCTTGCTCACGATAACATCGACGAAGTCATCCACATCATCCGCGATTCCCGCAATGACGAAGAATCGAAACAACGTTTGAATGCGCGCTTTGGCCTCACCGATAAGCAGTGCGATGCGATTCTTGCCATGACCCTCCGCAGATTGCAGGGCATGGAGCAAGATAAACTCTTGGCCGAAAAGAACCAACTCGAAGCCAACATCGCCGAATATAACCGCTTGCTCTCTTCTCGCGACAACATCATCGATTTGATGATCAAAGAGATCAGCGAAATCAAAGATCGCTTCGGTGACAAGCGCCTTACCGAAATCTCTGATGAAGCCGCGGATATCGAAAACGAGGACCTCATCCCACAAAAGCACATCCTCATCACTTTGACCCGCAACGGCTACATCAAGCGTGTTGACGATGACACCTTCTCTTCTCAGCACCGCGGTGGACG
>ONWJ01000078.1 GCA_900321535.1 uncultured Erysipelotrichaceae bacterium | reverse complement strand
CTTTTAGGATTCCCAATCAAAGTTGGGCTTTCAACACCAGTCTCTCCAGTCAGGCTCCCGGATGTATGATGTAGGGAAGCAATTTGCCCCTTGGTGCCTTGCGGCAATTTCATTATAAAAGAAAAAGTCCTTGTTGCAAGGCAAGAACTTTATTCAGTGTACATAGATCAATCGATGACTTTCGCTTTGGGCAAGAAGTTGCGCATCGAAGTCGCGGAAGAGATCGCACCGTCTTTGGTCGGATACGTTTCTCCGACAACAAGAAGCATGCCGTTATCAGAGAAAACGCGGAATTGATAACGGTTCTGTTTGTCCCTGGCGATGGTAATGCGGGCAGTTCCGATTTTCTCTTTGAGGTTTTCAATCGCGGCAAGCAACGCTTTGCGGCTTGAATAGGTCGAGGTGACAAACAAGGTCTCGCCGTTATTGGCGATCAATTTCCCTAAGAATTTGCCATCTTGGTTCATGATTTGGACTTTGCCGTTTGAGGCTTTTTCGATCTTTGGAAGGTTGGTTTCCCATTCACGGACCTCGTTTTCAGGGAGTTCTTTGATCGGAACGATTTTATCGGTCTCGTAGAACTTCAACACGGAAGCAAGAGCGTTAGAGGCGCCCTTCTCGTTTGGATAGATTTCACCGGTCGCGATGAGTCTAGCGTCATTGGCAGACGAGATGCGGAACTGGCCAAAGCCGTTTTTGTCCACAACGATGCGGGTGCTTGCTGTCGGCATATGTTTCTTCAAGGTTTCGATGCCGTTTAAAGCCGAGGCTTTCGTTTTATATCCCATGGAAACGATAAGGATCTCGCCGTTATTGGCTTTCAAACGATATTTCCAGAAGCCAGCTTCTTGGAACAATTCGTACTTGCCTGGGACCTTAGCGGATTCATCGCTGGCCTCCACCGCTTTTTGGGTTTGCTTCACGGTTTTGGGTTCATCGCCGATATCCGCTTCTGCGACTTTCGCGGGCGTAGGACGGACTTTGACCGACTTTTTCACCACACTTGGTTTGCTTTGCTGTTCTGGCTTTTTCTCCACAATTGGGGAGGGTTCTGCAGGCTTTTCTACTTTTTTCGTCTCGGCAATCGGCTTTGTTTCTTCAACCGGAGTTGCCTCGGCTGGAGTAGAAGGCTTAATGATTACTTCATCTTTTGCAACGCGGTCTGGAACCGTTTCAACTTTGACTTCTTTGGCGACACCAAGGGTGAACAACATGGCAAAGCAAACAGCAACCACCCCGAAGAAAGTCGAAACTAAAGTGACGGCAAGGAGGAACTCTCTTAATCCAGCGGTAGGCGCACTTGCGATTTCATCCGCGTGAAGGAATCCACCTAACGTTATCGCCGCAGACTCAAACGCAAGCAACGCGGTAACGCTATTGACGGCCTGATGATAGACCCGTTTGCACAAGCTCATGGTCAGGCATAAGCCAAAGATTACAAAGCCCAAATAGGCAAATAGGCCAACCGCCAGGACCGAGGCTTGATAATGCTCACCGACTTGGAAACGAAGGCCACGTCCATAGATATAAAGCAAGCCACCCTCTTCGGTTAATAACGAAGCACTCAGGCTATTCCCAAGGTTTTTCCAATAAAAAAGATGGGCAACGCAAAGCCCTGCAAACAATAGAAATGCACCGAGAAGTGCATATTCTAGAATGATTTTTAATTTCTTCTTAGGTTCCATCGTGACACTCCAAAAACGACGTTAGGGTTATATACCCTAAGAGGTCTTAAATCAAGCCGTTCATCATATTGATGATCATGAATACGACCGAGGCGACGAGCAAAGTCATCGTCGGCCAATACATCCAGAACCCTAATTGTTTCCGGAAATCCTTCAAAGTGGTGAGGGTGACAAGCGTCATCACGGATGTGCCGATGATCAAGGTATATCCGACGTTGACCAACATGTTTAACTGAACCGGGAACATGAAATAGAACAAAGTCAGCACCGCTAGCAACAGTAAGATGACGCCTAAAACACGACGGGCATAAGCCGAACCTCTTTCATCGTTATCGCAATAACGGACAATGAGGAACAAGATGCAGCCGTGCACGAAGAAGGTCGGCGCCAAATAGGCATAAGGCTGATATTGAGCTGGGCAATATAAATGGATAAGCCAAGATGCCCCAAAGGCAAGCCCTATGATAACGATGAGTCCAATAATCCACGCCAAAGCGAATAATCCTCTGGATCTTCCTTTGACCATCGTGGAGACATATTTCTTTCCTTTTGGAGGATCTTTGAAGCCTAAACGAGAAAGCGTTCTAACATCATTTATCGGGGTTTTGATGGTGGTTTTGATCGCTTTGGAAGAACGGAATAGGCTATCCGTGACCCGGTCAAAGCGCGAAACATGGCTTTCATAAAGCCTCTCTTTGATGGCAAGAAGCGAAGTGGAAACCTTTTCTAAATTCGCTTTTCTTTGGGCTTTGTTGGATTCGAAAACCGAGAGCAATTGGTCTTCGTCTTGTTCGCTGATTCCTTCTTTGACCACCGCTTCTAAGAAATAGATTTTCTGGGTGAAGGTCATGGATGAGAATTCGTTTAATAGAATGGCTTTCCTTTTCTCCCCTAGGTTTGGATCGACATAAGTCTTAGCCAAAGCACGGGCAGGAATGTCCATTGGGCTTGCAATCGTTAATGAAATCGAGCCAGATTCTTCTTGGAAATCGTTGGAGCCCTTTCGGAGCATATCGCTTTGCAAGAAAGCGACACGAAATGCCTCGTCATCTTCGGATTCAATATAGGCTTTATGCGTTAATTCATCTTCAGAGAACACGTTTTTGAGGTGGAAGAAGGCGAGTGCATCCTTATATTCAGGCTCATCATCAAAATAATGTTTGCAGGCCTCGTTATAAGCGCGAACGAAGCGATAACGGAGGACGCGGAATCTCCATTGGGTCAATTTAGAAGCGTTGTATTCACGGTAAAGATGTTCCTGGATCCTCATTGCATAGGCTTCCAAGACCTCAGTCGTAAGATAATGGTCATCAAGCCAATAAGAAGCGCGCAGGAAATAAAGACCACGCAAATAATCTTCCATCGACTTCTTCGAGGAAGCAGGATTTAGCCCAATTGGCAAAACAGCGACAAGCTTCTCGAAATAATCGTATTCATCGTTGCTTAATGGCATCTTTCCCTGCTTGTTTTCTTCTTCGGCTTTGCATCGATAAAGATCAGCCAGCAGCCACATGGAAACTTCGCGATAGACGGAAACGAAATGGAATTCCTTCAGCTCGGCAGGGATATGGATTTCTCTAAGCATTTCAATCGCGGATTTGAATTGCCCTGCGGCTTTTAAACTCCGGACCGCTTTGATCTTTCGTGCTAAGAATTCACCATATTCTTCAATCCACTTAGCGGTTTCTTTGCTCTTATTGATTTCTTCGCCCAGTTGGCTCGCGCGATCAAGGCAAGCGGCGAGCTCATTTAAGTTATTCTGCATCTCCCCTAACGCGCTTTCCATTAACGGATAAGAAGGCTCGAAAGAAACAGACAATTCCTTCATTTCGTTCAGGTTTTGCAGGGCTTTTTCGTTTTTCTTTCTTGCAAAATCACGTTTAGAGGTCGCTTCGGCAAGGGTAAGAATCTTTTGATTGCTCATTGCTTCTCCCCCTTGATTTGGTCACATTCAATCCGCAATGAAAGAAGGTGATTTCTAAGTGCATCACGCATTTGAGAAAAGGCGTGAACAAAACGAAGTTCCTGCATTCTATAGTCATCAGAAGCAACCGTGATCTGTTCCATCGCTTCATCGAATTCATTTAAAAGATTCGCGCGGATTTGCGGTTCTAGAGAAGCCGCTTCTTCCTTGATGGCTTTTGTCTGCTCGTTCAGCGAGACGGTTTCTTGCTCTAATTCCGCGATGGTTTTGGCTTCGTCTTCGATTGTCATCGTAACGCCTCCCCATACGCGAAAAGAACGGCCTTCGTTGCTTTTTGATCAGCTTGATCTAGAAGCGTAGCCGAAGCCGCTTTGATGCTTTCTTCGGTAGCAGAGATTTCTTGATCGATCTGGGCGAGCGAAGAAGATTGGGCATAAACATTGCCCATCATATTTTCAGAGCGTCTTGCGTCGACGCGCTTTGAAGACTCATTAACCTGGGTTTGCAATGTCGCATGCAAAACCGATACAGGCAAATTGACACGGCGATTTTTCATAGTCATTAAGCTTTTGCAGGACCGCCGTTCATCATATAACGGGAAGCCTCGGCTTGAAGGCGCGAGATATCATCTTCCGACATGACCCCGGTGAGAATCAAATAATCATAGAAGGCAAAAAGGAAAATCAATGGAAGGTTTTCTTTTACCCGTTGCGGATAAGACATCATATCCGAAGTCGCAGTCATCGTGGATTGAAGCAATGAAAAAAGTGTCTCGTACTCAACGTTCGCTTTTCCGTTTGCCCGAACAAAAGAGTCAATCAAGGTCAAAACGGACATATTGTCCGCCATCGAAACACAGGATTGAACACGCTGTTTGGCAATTTCAATCTGACTTTCAGACAAGTATTCACCTGCAACAAACTGATTTTGAAGATTTGGTTCTTTTTCTTCCATACGAACATTCTACCGCAACAAGGAATTAGGGCAAGAGGAATAAATTCCTCTAGGGTATGGAATGCCCTACAATCCTTTATCAACGTATTCACGGGATGAAAGCAGCAACGACAACACCTCATCGTCACTAGCTTTGTAATCCAAAGGGACAGAAACCCAGTTTTTCTTGTTCATATGGTAGGAAGGGAAAACGGCAACATTATCAACTAGGTCTTCTGCATGTCCTTTTGGGCCGCGAAGCAACAATATGGGAATTTCAGCCTCAGAGCCTAAACCAAGTTTGGAGGCCTTTACATTAATCACTAGACCATACCACTTTCGGTTCTTGCGCAAGCGGAAAGCACGAGCGAGATCTTCTTTGAAAGGGCAATCTGTTTGCTCTTGAAACTTCTCTTCGATGACAGCTTTAGAACATCAAATTGTCTAGAAACAAAGTTTTCAGTTTTTAAATAAAATGGAGAAAATTGACTTTCTAGTACTTCTTCAACCGTCATCTTCACTTGGTAGGCAAAGCCAGAAGGCAAGGAATTTAGCTTATATAAGGTATATGGCTCACCAGTATCTGCATCAATTACT
>ONWJ01000093.1 GCA_900321535.1 uncultured Erysipelotrichaceae bacterium | reverse complement strand
ATCGATGAACATCGCTTCATCAGATTCGTAAGGGAAATAGAAGTCCGCGGCGAAAAGCTTCAGGGCTTCATGGTTTAAAAAGGCAAAGATATTGACCGGGTTCAGGGCCGAGATGAAATCTCCGTTGATGCGCTCGTGAACGATGTTATGTACGTTTACGAGCAAGTCATTCGCGATCTCTCTAGTGGTCGTGGAATAAAGCGCCTTGGCGAAAAAAATCGAGAAGATGGAATTGGAGAGAATTCGCGCGTTGATGGTGTTGAAGAAGAGCTTTGCTTTGCGTTCGTTTGGAAGCAAGGATGCGAAAACCTTGTAGTAGGTATCCGCGTTTTCTTTGTATTTTCCATAACCATATTGAGAGGATGCGGCCCGTAGGAACATGCGGACATCTTCGACGAAGGCGTCGTCGCTTTCATCGATGATTTTGGCAAATTCTTCGATGGATTTCTTTTGGAAATCGGCAAGAAGCCAACCAGACGCATATTGGAAAGGAGATGACTGTGTCTTGGTTTCTTCTAGCGGATAAGGCTTTAAGAACTTGCCATCCGGAAGGTTATCTAAGGCAAACAAAACCGCGGCGATGTGTTTGCAGCATTTCCCTTTTGAATGATAGGGGCAAGTGCAGGAATGACGAAGCATGTGCCCGTCTTTGGCGAACTCGATTCTCACTTCATAAGGAAAAGTCCCGTCAACGATCGCGGTGACCTGAGAGCCGGTGAAACCGTTGATGCTGACGTTTCCCATCTCTTCATATTCTTCACCGCGAACCAAAATCTCTTTCGAGAATCTTCCTTGGTTGAGTTTGACGTATCCCATAATCCCATACTATAACAAAGATGGTCGCAAGAGGGTACCATTAAAAAGGCAAATCGATTTCTAAAGAAACAGGGCAATGGTCACTGCCGAAGACATCGTTATGGATTTCTGCGGATTGGACCTTCTCTTTTAACGCATTAGATACGAGGAAATAATCGATTCTCCAGCCTGCGTTGTTTTCCCTGGCGTGGAAGCGATAGCTCCACCAAGAATATTTGACTTCCTCTGGATGAAGCAAGCGGAACGTATCGGTGTAGCCTTTGGATAACAGGTTGCCAAAAGCGTTTCTTTCTTGATCGGTAAAGCCCGGGTTATTGTGGTTGCTAGCGGGATTTTTGATGTCGATCTCTTGGTAGGCGACATTAAGATCGCCGGTATAGATAATGGGCTTTTTCGCTTCCAAAAATTTGAAATATTCCAGCAAATCCTGCTCGAATTGCATTCTGAAGTCCATTCTTTTTAAGCCGTCTCCGGCGTTAGGGACATAAGCGCCGACGAAATAGAAGTCTTCATATTCTAAGGTGATGACTCGGCCTTCCTCGTCGTATTTGCCATCTAATAAACCATAATGAATAGAGAGCGGTTTTTTCTTGGTGAAGGCAGCAACACCAGAATAGCCTTTGCGAACTTTGGAAACGGTCCAATAGGTTTCGTACCCCGGTGCTTCGAACGGAAAAACCAAATGGAGGTCTTCGCTATATTTGCTCTCCTCGATGAAAAAGATATCGGCGTCAAAACTATGGAACGCTTCGGCGAATCCTTTCCCTAGGATCGCCCTGATGCCATTGACATTAAAACTTACGAGTTTCATACGGGCTTAATTGTATCTTTTGGCGGAATAAAATAAACGCTTTCTATAGGAAGCCTCTATGAAAATAGGTAAAATCTCGTTATGGATTTTCCGATTGAGTCATTTCATAAGATGGTCGGTGAGGTATTGATGTACTGCCAGTGCGTCGAAGAAAATATCCGCCGCATTTATGCAGAACGTATGCCAGGAGATGCGAGGCTGAATCTTTTAGCGATTGAAGAGGAACGTCTCACGATGGGCCAAATGGTGACCAAGTTGATGGAACTAGACAAAGAGTTGCCACATCCGCTTTTTGAAAAAGAAGATTATGACATGCTTTTCACCGTCGTCAGAAAGCGTAACTACTATGCCCATCAGGTCTATATCAGCTTCTGCTATATCTCGGATAATGACGAGGAATTTGAGCAATGCTATGCACGTGCTGCAAAGCAACTGCAGGAAGACCAAAAGACCTTATATGACTTATACGAAATCGTAGAGGAGGTGCGTTACGCTTATGTCCATTAAGAAAAAACTCGCGATCTTCGACATGGATGGCACGATCTATCTTGGAAAAGATTTGATTCCCGGTGCCTTAACGACCTTAAACACATTACGTGATAATGGTGTACACGTCATTTTCTTCACCAACAACTCCTCCCACGACTTGGATTTTTATGAAAAGAAGATGAGAGATTTTGGCTTTGACTGCTCGGTTGAGGAGAACTTCTATTCGTCAACCGAAGTCACGATCGCTCATTTGTTAGAGCAAGGTGCGAAGCGGCTATATGTTGTTGGCAATCAAAGCATGAAGAAACGCTTCCAACCACATTTCGAACTCGTTAAAGAGTACAACGAGAATGAGAAGATCGATGCAGTTGTCTGTGGCTTCTGTACCGAATTGGTCTACAAAGACCTGCAAGATGCTTGCTTGTTCCTTCTCACCTCGGATTGCAAATTTTACGCGACCAACGGCGATTATCGTTGCCCAATCGAAGGCGGATTATATATCCCCGATTGCGGTGGAATGATTGAATGGCTACGTCTTGCCACCAACAAAACGGCGGAAGTGCTGGGAAAGCCAAGCGCGACCGTAGTCGAAACATT
>ONWJ01000121.1 GCA_900321535.1 uncultured Erysipelotrichaceae bacterium | reverse complement strand
ACGGCAACGGTTTCACCAACTGGCGCACCATTTAAGTAATCGCAGGCTTCGATCATCTTCTCTTTGCCTGGAACGTTGAGAATACGTGGCTTGCTTCCGGTTGCGATAACCACTGGCTCGCCGTTAAACATCTCAAGCCCTTTGACTTCGGTGTTATATTTCACTTCGACGCCGAGCAATTCCATCTGGCGGCGGTACCAAGCGAGCAAATCTCTGAGTTTGCCTTTATAGGATTCAGAGCTGGCAGGGATGAATGTGCCACCGAGTTTATCGCTTCTTTCATAGATGACTGGCTTATGACCACGAAGCTTCAAAACTCTGGCCACTTCCATGCCACCGATGCCGCCACCGACGATGTGAACGGTCTTTGGAGCATTCGTCTTTACGATGTGATGCTTCTTCCATTGCATCATTTCCGCGTTGACTGCGCAGCGGGCAAGGTGGAGAGAGTCGCTGAGATCTTGGTCGTTTGGAACGCCTTTGTAGTGGCACATATTGAAGCAACCGTTATGGCAAAGAATACATGGCCTGATATCTTGCTCCTGGTCATTCAATACCTTGGTGAACCATTCTGGATCGGCGAGGAATTGACGAGCAAAACCAACGCCATCGATCTTTCCTTCTTTGACGCTTTTTGCCCCGGCTTCTAATGTCATTCTGCCAGCTGACACAACTGGAATATCAACATGAGGCTTGAGTGCTTCCACTAAGGACAAGTTGCAGTTCTCTGGCATATAAATCGGCGGATGGGCCCAATACCAGGCATCATAGGTTCCGTTATCGCAGTTGAGCATATCGTATCCTGCATCTTGCAATAACTTCGCAGCTTTAATGGATTCTTCTAAATCACGTCCAGCCTCCTCATATTCTTCACCGGGAAGGGCGCCTTGACGGAAGCCTTTTGTCTTACTGACGACGGAATAACGGAGAGAAACAGGGAAATCGTCTCCGCATTCTTTCTTAATCGCTTTGACGATCTCAATCGCGAAGCGATAACGGTTCTCTAAACTGCCGCCGTATTCATCGGTGCGTTTATTGACATACTTCAAGGTGAATTGGTCTAAGAGATAGCCTTCGTGAACTGCATGGACTTCCACGCCGTCAACGCCTGCTTCTTGGCAGAGCTTCGCGCTTTTAGCAAAGGCTTGGATGAATTCTTCAATCTCTTCCTTGGTCATCTCACGAGATGGCAAACGATCAGACCAACGGTTTGGTGATGGGGAAGGCGCGGCCGTGATCTTGGAGAGGTTCATGACCGGTCTAGACAAAACGTTCAAAACTTTATTGTTATAAAGCTTTTCCATCATGCTGGAGACGGTGAAACTACGTCCGAATCCTGCGGTCAATTGGATGAACAACTTCGCTCCGGTTTTATGGAACTCAGGCATCCATTTCTTCAAGTCTTCGAACATCTTTTTCTTGCGGAAAAGCCATTGTCCGAACATGGGGTTATAAACAGGCTGGCAGCCAGGAAGGACAAGGCCGCAGTTGTTTTTAGCGACTTCCAAGATGAACTTCGCCCCATCTTTATCGAAATGGTTCACTTCCATCCATCCCAAAAGGTTTGTGCCACCCATGGATGTCAAAACAATGCGGTTTTTGATTTCGACATTGCCGATTTTCCAGGGCGTTAATAATGGCTCTAATTCTTTTCTCATATTTATGCTCCGATGGTGACGGTTCCGTCTTCTTTGACTTCAACGATGTCTCCGGTTTTCACGGTTTCCAAGAACTCTTTGCCTAAGCGATCGACGGCGATGACCGGAGAATTCTCCCAGATCTTCGCCAAGACGATACCGGAGGCTGCCAAAGAATCGATGGATTCGGAGAAGAGGAAGCAAGCGGGGGCGATGCCCATTTGGCAAACCGTCTGGATAACAAGACCACCGGTGGTGCTTCCGATGGTAATCGGTAAGCAAAGTGCTTTGCCGGTGATATTGACACCGAAGAGATCTTTGTTGTTCTGGTCAGATACATAGACCTCTTTGGCGTTCTTCAACGCGCTTTTTTGAAAAGAGGCGAGGGTGTTGAATCCTTGATGGGAAACCGCGGCTTCACCTTTCCAGTTGCCGCCGGCGATAACACGGCCTTTGAATGTTTTCATACTATTTCCCTTCCTTTCCGACGACGAAATCTAAGATTTCTTGGTCTTTGGCATATCGAGCGAAGGAATAGGTTCTCAGTTTGTTGGAACTGGTGTAGATACGTCTAGATTTTGTAAGCGGGTTATTGGTGTACATCAACGGGCAAATCGTGGTCAATTTGACACCGGTTGAGAGCAATTCGGCGTATTTTGGCGTTTTCTTGAACTTTTCAGCAATATCTGGAGCGGTGGTCATAATGGTTCTGACAACCACTTTCTTGCGGCCTGTTTCTTTCAAACCGTTGACGATGCGATCGGTCCAGCGGTTGAGTTGCTCGAAGGTAAGGTGTGGGCAACCGATAAAAACCAAGTTTCCTTTTTTGTCGGGATGCTTCCACATGATGGGGTAGGAGCGATAGACACGTTCGATTTCCTCATCGTCGATGACATATTCTTTGGCATCTTCGCGGATTAGCTTCTCGCCGTACTTTTTGGCTTCTGGTGTAAGCCCATCGATATGATAAAGACCAACGGCTCCGTTAGATGCTGTGGCAGCACCAAAGTCTTTGAGATAGCCGATCGTCTTATCATCGAGTTCGTTGCCGATGAGTTTATCTAGCCCAACGACGTAAGGCACATCTTCCATGACCTTCATGCCGATGGCGGAGCCTAAAATCTGGGCTTCAGGAATCTTTTTGCATTTGACGATGACTTTCCATTTGGCTTTTCTGCCTTCATCGGTGAGCAATCCGAATTCAGGAACCAAGCCGAGGATGGAGCCGAATAATTCGATCATGCCGGAGTTACGGTTGCATCGAGCTCCCAAAACGGAGTTTGCGAAAACGACCGCGCTGGATTCGGCCCAAGAAAGAATGTCTCCTTCTTTTGGAGTGTTGCCGATCTCTGGAAGATAAGCGGCACAAGAAAACGCGTTGCTATCTTTCAAGCCTACCTTTTTGAGTTGCTCTTCATACATTTTTTGTTTGGCGTACATGATTTTGGAGAAGACCAACTTCTCTAAAGGGTTGCATTTGACATTCTCATAGTCGATGGGGCGAGGGTCGACGGTGAAATGGCCTTTGGTTTTGATGCCAGCTTCAATCAACTGATCCATCGTCGAGAACAAAGGCTTCAGCAACTTAATGCCAAAGCTGGTCACCAAATGACCATCATGATGCGTCACTTCTACGAGCCTCGGCGCGCCGAAAATATCACCGAACATCACGACCGTTTCCATGATCTTCGCCATGACCGGTCCTTGTTTGCCGTTTAGGATATCTCGTTGCTCCAAGGTTAATTCCATCTTGGGTTCATACATACGGAATTCTCCTTTTTGTTGTTACTTCATTTTACATCGTAAAATAGCTCATATTCTACTGTTTATGAATGATAGATGATTAATGGCTAACGTCTCATTTTCTCTTCCCCTTATCGATGATTCATGATGACGAGAAAAGAAAAAGAGATACACTATTGCAGGTATGAAGAAGCTGATTTTGGTAAATGGAGACATCGCGACTGGGAAATCCCATCTAGCGGATCTTTTACATGCACGCTTTCATCTAACCCTATTTACCAAAGATGAATTCAAAGAACGTCTTGCTGAAACCAATCCTTATTCAACATACGAAGAGAATCATCGTCTTTCCATTCTTGCGATGGAAATGCTAGTGGGCGCTTTCACCAAGGTTGCAAGCACAGGGGAAGACCTGATTCTAGAGGCGAACTTTCATAAAGAGCATCTTGATAAAATCACAAAAATCGCTGCAAAACATGGATATTTCATCTTGAATTTGAATCTTTTCGGCTCTCCGGAGGTTCTCTTCCAACGTTACGTTCATCGTCGCGATCACGAGGAAAGGCATCCCGTTCATGCGATCAATCGATTAAATGATTTTGAGTCATTCAAGCAATACACCTTGAATAGGCAGAAAGAAGAAATGATCGGGGTGACACTTTCCATCAACGCGGATGATTTCGCTTATCAAAGCGATGAATCTTTGTATACAAAGGTTGAAGCCTTTTTGAATACAAAACCGATTCTAGAAACGGACCGTCTAATGCTACGGGAAATGACCGATGTTGATTACGATAGTCTTGCTCAAGTGATCACTGATCCAATCAACATGAAATATTATTCGAAACCATATGACGAAGAGGGCGTCTTACGGTGGCTAAATTGGTGCAAATCAAGCTACAAGAAGTATGGGTTCGGACTCTGGTCGGTCGTTTTAAAGGAAAATGGAATGATGATCGGCGACTGCGGCGTCTCCATGCAACCGATCGATGATGGCTGGAAACCTGAGATTGGTTATCACCTCAATCGAGCCTATCATCAGCGGGGCATTGGCAAAGAAATGACCCAAGCGGTAAAAGACTACTTCTTCACTCGTTTCGATTTTGATGAAGTCTACTCTTATATGAACCAAGAAAACCTACCGTCATATAAGACCGCAGAGGCGAACGGAATGACATTCCTCCATCTATATAAAACGTCAGATGGCGAGACCTGTCGCGTCTATCGAATCACCAGGCAGGAGTGGGACAAACAAAAGAAATAACGAATACACGTATCGCGTGTTTTGACAAAAAGAGGAAGGACATGTATGGGAAAAAGATTTAGAAATGATTATTGCGAACTCGCGCATCCTTTCATTCTAAAAGCCTTGATGGAGCATAGCAGCGAGCAGAATGAAGCCTATGGTTTAGACGTTCATTCTCGTAAGGCTGCCCAGTATATCAAAGATGCTTTTGGGGCACCCAGCGCGGAGGTCTTTTTCTTAGCCGGTGGAACACAGACCAACCTTCTCTTGATCTCCAAAGCGTTACGCCACTTTGAAGGCGTGATCTCTGCCGATACCGGGCATATCAATGTCCATGAAACGGCAGCGGTTGAAGGCAGCGGTTACAAGATCATCACCATCCCCAACATCAATGGGAAAATCACCGCAAAACAAGTTGAGGAGAAGGTGGCGTCCTTTAACGATGATGAACATATGGTTCGCCCAAGGATGGTTTATATTTCCAATTCCACCGAGTTAGGAACGATCTATACGGAAAGCGAATTAGCCGAGATTTGCGGCGTTTGCAAGAAATTGAATCTCTATTTCTTCATCGATGGAGCAAGGCTAGGAAGCGCCTTAACGAGCAGTGAAAATGATTTGAAACCATCTGCGTTAGGAAAGCTTTGCGATGCCTTCTATGTCGGTGGAACCAAAAACGGACTGCTTTTTGGCGAGGCGCTTGTCATCAACAATCCTGAATTAGCGAAAGACTTCCGTCGGCACATCAAGAACAAAGGTGCGATGCTGGCCAAAGGATATGCAGTTGGCATTCAGTTCGAGGCCGCTTTTGAGAATGGGCTCTATTTTGAGCTGGCGAAGAAAGCCAATGTCATGGCGGACCTTATCAAAAAAGGATTCAAAGAGTTTGGAATCGATATCCTTCCTTCTCCTACCAATCAGATTTTTGCCACCTTCGAAAAAGAATCCGCCTTGCTTTATATCAAGACTTTTGGATGTGAACTATGGGAAGACCACGGAGAAAAACTGACCATTCGCTTTGTTACGAGCTTCTTAACCGAAGAGCCTGATGTGAATGAGTTGCTTGAGTTTGCCTCTTCTCATCGTAAGTAATAAGGCCTTTTGGCTACATGCTTTATTTCTGATGTTTTTACATGTAAAATCTAATTACTGTTATGGAAAAAATCGCGATTGTTTCAACCGCTGCATCTCCTAGAACGAGATATCTTAAGGACGTATTGGCTGGCCAGTGCAAGATTTTGGAATGCCATGGTTTCGACGATGCGATGGGGACTTTGAAGAGCTCTTTCTACGAAATTGCGACTGTGATCATCGATAATCCGTCGGCGCATCCAGCGGAGGTCAAAGAATTAACCTCTTACGTCTCGACGAGAAACAGTCATATATTCTCACTTCCCATTATTATTCTTACCGACCCTGAGAATATGGTGGGCGATGATGAGTTCATTCAACCGCCCGTTGTCGCGATTATTTCGACTGCCGACAGCGAGAAAACCGTTCTCTCAAGAATCAAAAACGCGAAGCAGTTTTCCAATTCCACGACATTTGAAACCTTCGCAGATATGCTTAAAGTCTTGCCTTCTTTGATTTACCTGAAAGACAAAGAAGGTAGATATGCTTTCTGCTCCCGTCATTGGCATCACGTTGTCGTAGACAATGCTTTGATTCGTGGCAAGACTGACTTTGATATCCGCAAAGACAAAGAAAACGCCCGCATCGCCAGGGAAACTGATCTTGAAATCATAAAGACAGGCGTTGGCAAGAACTATATCATCAAAGAAGAAGATGATGAAGGCATCGATTACCTTCAAATCATCAAAGAGCCTTTGAAAAATGAAAAAGGCGAGGTCAATGGAATTATCGCCATTATCAACAATGTAACGGACGAGGAAATTCTTCGTCAGGAATTAAGAAAAAAATCCATCACCGACCAATTGACCGGGCTATATAACCGCGTTTATTTTGATGAACTTGTTCGTACCAAAGCGGGCAAACTTCAATTCCCAGTGACTTTTGTATCTGCTGACTGCGATGGCTTGAAAGAGATCAACGATCAATACGGTCATGCAGCAGGGGATACTTATATCCGTTTCGCTAGAAGCGCATTGAAGAAATCTCTTCCTAAGAGAGCGTTGCTGTTCAGAATGGGCGGCGATGAATTCTTAGCCGTGATTCCAAACACCAACGTGACCCAAGCAGAAGCCATCGTGAATCGGATTCAAAAGGTATCTCAGACATTCCAGAATAAGATCTTCAAGCTGCAGTTATCTTCTGGTAGCTATACGATGACCGATCCAAAAGGGAACGTTGAAGCCGCGGTTGCCTATAGCGATCAAGCGATGTACAAGGCGAAAAACGAACGTAAGAGAAAAGAATGCTCCAAGAAGTAAAAGGCCGTCTAGCAATAGACGGTTTTTGCTTTGAATTTTTGAAAATCGTCGCAAAAACCCGTTCTTTTTAAAAGTATT
>ONWJ01000104.1 GCA_900321535.1 uncultured Erysipelotrichaceae bacterium | reverse complement strand
GAACTGAACAAATGAAAGAATACGACGTTTATATCTTTGATTTTGATGGAACCATCTGTGATTCCAAAGATACCCTTTACAAAGTGTTCAGGGATTCTTTTGCCGCGGTGAACATTTTCGATATTACGGACGAAGAGTGCGTGGAGTTCATGCATCATTCCTTAAACGAAACCGCAAGAACCAAAGGCGTCAAAGAAGAAGACTTCCCAATCTTCTTAAAAGCTTGTTTAGACAGCATCAACGAACGAGAGACCATTGAGAAAAGCAAAACCTTCCCTGAGGTCATCGAAGTGTTTGAAAATCTCAAAAGGCGCGGCAAAACCCTCGCGGTTGCCTCCGGAAACACGGTCCGTCACATCAAAGATGTCATGGAATATCTTGCTTGGCCAGACTGCTTCTCTGCCTTTATGGGAAGCGATATCTATGAACATCCAAAGCCAAATCCTGAGCCAATTTTTATGTGCTTGGATTTGCTTGGAATCAAGCCGGGAAGCAACGTTGTCTACATCGGAGATTCCTTGCAAGACCCCTTGACGGCGAAAAACGCCGGGGTGGACGGCATCCTCATCGACCGTGAAAATGAGTATCCCGAATTTGAAGGAATTCGAATTTCTTCGCTCAAAGATATTCTTTGAGGTTGTAAAAAGGCTTCGATTGCTCTATCGTATACAGGCGCAAAACGCAGAAAGGACTGATTTGCTATGAAATGGTATGACATTATCTTCGTTATCGTATCGCTTGTGATCATTATCCTTTCCTTGCTCCAAGGCGGTAAATCCGAAGGTGCTTCGGGTGCGATTACCGGCGGTGGACTCAACGTCTTCGCCAAAACCAAAGAACGTGGCTCTGAGAAAGTCGTCACGTGGCTCACCTTCATCTTCGCCATCTTATTCCTCTTCCTTGCCTTGATCATCTCGATCCTCTCCGGGCAAGGCGGAGCCGCTGCTGAATAAGCGAAACGGACAACAGGAACTAGGCGGTTGCCTAGTTTTTTTGTTGCTTAGCAGCAAATAGGGTTTGTCAAAACCCCTTTGCGTGCTAATATGCATAACCATGGAAATCAAAGAATACGTCGCGCTTCGTAAAGAAGCATTAAAACAGCAAGTGAGGGCTTTGCCACGTGCGCCTCATCTTGTCATTATTCAAGCAAACGATAACCCAGCTTCGGATGCTTATATTAGAGGCAAACTCAAAGATTCAGCTGAGATTGAAGCAAGAGCTACATTGCTTAAATTCGATCCTTCTATTTCTGAAGATGACCTTCTTGCAGAAATTGAGAAAGTGAACCACGATCCTGATGTGGATGGACTCATCGTTCAATTGCCTCTTCCTAGCCATATCTCGGAAGAAAAAGTGAAATCGGCAGTCGCACCTGAAAAGGATGTTGATGGCTTTCATCCTCTTACGACATTCGATCCTTGCACCCCGAAAGGCATCGTCGATTATCTGACCGCGAGCGGTTTTTCCTTCCAAGGCGCCAATGCCGTTGTCCTTGGAAGATCCAATATCGTTGGCAAGCCGATGGCAAAGATGCTTTTAAAGAAAAACTGCAACGTGACCGTTCTTCATTCCAAAACAACAGAAGAAGACAAAGCGTTCTATATCCATCACGCGGACTTGATTGTGGTGGCCATTGGAAGACTTGGCTTCTTGGATGGACGTTATGACTATAAGCCAAGCGCGTATATTGTCGACGTCGGTATCAACCGCGGAGAAGATGGCAAGTTGCATGGCGATGCTGTCCCAGGCCTTCCGGTTACCTTGCAAACGCCAGTCCCTGGCGGCGTGGGCTTATTGACCCGTCTTGCGTTAATCGAAAATCTCGTTATCGCTGCAAAACACGAATAAAATTCTTAATTTATCCATTTGCCAGGTTCGCCTGGCTTTTTGTTTTTCTTGGCGACGCGATTGGCTGGGGTTCTTTTGTCATCACCAATTCTGCATATTTGATGAAAGCGGGGCCGCTAGGCAGCGCGCTAGGTCTCCTTGTCAGCATGATCATTATGCTGGAAATGCCTTCCGCATCGGTGGCGATGAATTCGTTGTTATCCTCGAAGGTGAAGACTACAAAAACCGAGAGCAGCTCTTCGACGAGATTTATGAAGTGGTGGAGAAAAACTCACATGGCGAAGGCCTTGTTATCTCCATTGGCATCCAAGAATACGTCAAAGGAGAGGCAAGTCGTTCAACGATCTATTTAGAAGCGCAGACGAGAAAATGTATGAGATTAATCCAAACTTAAAGCCAATCGTCCAGCAGGCTTCTCACTTCGATAAAAGAATGCCGAAAAATACACAACTTTTTGAAACTGCGGTTATAATGTCTTT
>ONWJ01000076.1 GCA_900321535.1 uncultured Erysipelotrichaceae bacterium | reverse complement strand
TAATTGCGGAGGGAAATTTCCCTTCCCACGAGATAGTAGAAATGCAGCAATGCAGAATTGACGGCAACCGCAGCCTTGACCTGCGCTTTTTGATATGCGGATTTCAGTTCGGCGAGCCACGACGCATATCAGGCAATAAAGTCCCAAATCGTGCGCCATCTCGGACATCACCACGATCTCGTCAAGGAAAGCGTCACTTTCGCGATAGCGCACCAACCAAAACGCCTCGAAAAGCGTGGTAATATCATGAGACAAATACTTAAAAAATCAAAGAAAATGCTGATGGCATCGACACTTTTTAGTCAACTGGTGTGCGATGCGGGAAAGCCGCCAAAACAGCCTTCCGAATCCATAGCCATGGCAAGTTCAGACACTAAACCAAATCGTCGTGCCCGGTGTTGAAAAGATAGATATTATATTGATCTTTGAGTTCATCTCGAACCTTTCGAAACGCGGTGTATGCGCGAAGGGAAAATTCCTTCCATTCAGCCGAAGACCCCACAAGTCCGCTCGCGGGATCGTTCCAATTTAGGAATCCGTCATGCTCAATGCATAGCTCTCTCAGTTCAGTCTTCAGTTCTTCGCTGATTGCCAAGAGGTTTAAATCGACGGGGTTGTTCAATTCGTCCATGACCTCTAGATCGTCCGCCCAAAGTGGAGACTCACACATCCAATCAAACATAAAGCGAATCGCAGGTCTATGGGAGACAACAGCCAACTCGAGCCCGAGGACTTCAAAAAGATTTATGACCGTGTCAAGACGCGGCACGATTTTATGTGCCTCAAGCCGAGCTATGGAGGGCTGTAAGACGCCGGATTTCTCCGCCAATTCCGCCTGCGTCATCCCTAGGCTTTTTCTGCGATAAGCTATCTCCTCAACTAGGGAGTCGACGTATTTACTTTTTTCCATTGCCTTTTACGCCCGCTTCAATTTCCTCTATGGTTGGCATAGAACCCTTAAACTCGGATTCAATGAAATGCGTCAGGTCGTATTCCGAAACCCCCAATGGGACAGAATAGTTTTCCAAACAGTATTTCACCAGCACCTCATCTTTCCCTTTGCAAATGAGCAATCCAATCGTAGGCCCATCCCCTTCTGTTTTCTGTTGATGATTAACGGCAGCGACATAGCCGCTCAACTGTCCTAAATCCGATGGCTGGAATTTACGCGTCTTGACCTCGACCACCACATAGCAATGCAATTTCGTGTGATAGAAGAGCAGATCGTCATATAGTTCGGACTCCCCAACGAGCATCCTTGTCTCTCTTCCAACGAACGCGAATCCTGATCCGAGCTCGAGCAGAAAACGTTGAATGTCGCTGACGAGGGCATCTTTCAGCTCCTTCTCGTCGTATTCCGGCCGGATGGCAAGGAAGTCAAAATCGTATGGGTCCTTGGTGATTTCCTGCGCCAAAGGTCCATTTGGCAAAGGCGACAGGCTGGCGAAATTCGTCAAAGCAGCCCCTTTCTTCTGATATAGGCCGGAGGCGAGATGATTCTCAAGCGTACTCCTCGACCAATTATCGTTTAAGGTTTTTCTTACATAAAAGAAAGCTTCGTCGAACGATTTGCATTTATCGATAATCGTGCGATGGTGCCCCCAAGGAATGGAGAACAATTCTCCCACAGCCTGTGGGAAATTCTTGATATCGTCCGAATACAACACAAAAAACTTCTCTGCGTAGCGAAGATTTTGGGGGGATAGTCCTTTGACGCCGGGAAGAGAACGAGACAGTTCTTCGCTCATCAAATGAAAAAAGGATGATCCGTATTCGTTTTGGAATTTGTTCTTATGAATCGCTTCGCCGAGAAAAAAATAAAAGCGGATCAATTCGGTATTAACCGAAACCGAAGCCTTTAATTGAGCCGAGCGATAGGCCTTGGAAAGCCCTTCGATCCATTCACGGAATTCAGGCTTAACTACCAATTTGTTCATTTTTTATACCCCCTTGCTTGCATGAAAATTATAACATATATGCATATTAGTTACAAGATGTGCCCACTGGTTGCACAGATTGAAAAATACTCCGATAGTGCTCTGCAAGAAAAAGTTCGAAATTCGTGCGGTAATCGTGCGGTGAATAAACGTATCTATGAAAAAAGTCTCGACGGCGCCGAGACAATTTCGTTTGGTGGAGCACGATGCGGGTAGTGCTTGATGGTTGGGATTATTTACTTATTGAAGGAGTAAGCATCCTCATTTATTCCAAGTGATTCTTGCTATTACAAGAGCAGAACAGAAGGGTTATCGTAAATAGCGAAGTTATTGTCGTGGGTCAAAAAGCGCATATTCATCGCATTCGCCACACCTAACAAGAAACGATCAAAGGGGTCATGATGGTCCAATCCTTCTTTAGAAGTGATATTCATGGATTCAAGGAGTTGACTCTCGATGATTGGCAAGATAATAAATCCTGCCTCGTTGCATCCTTGGATGAATGCTTCGGCATCCATTGGCAATGAGGTTGGTTTTTTAGCGTGCTTTAATCCGATCTCCCACGCGGAGATGAGACTCACATAAATATGATTCGAGCGATCTCCAATGAGTTCCTTCGCCATTTTGGGGATTTTTTGATCGCCCATGATGTACCAATAGGCAAGATGAGTGTCTAATAGAAAGTCCATCGTCACTCCCCTTCTATCTCTTTCGCGATTTCTTCGTCTAAGGCAAAGAAATCATCTTCTTCTACTTTGGGATAACGATCCTTATAGACTCCAAAAGGGCGTGCTTCTTGCGTTGGGGAAGATAATGCCGAGCAACGCACGACCGGTTTCCCGCGGTTACAGATGATGATTTCCTTTTCCTGCCCAGAAAGCAGCAATTGGATGAACTGGGAAAGATTGGTCTTGGCTTCATAGATATTGACGACCATGTTATTACCTCACTTGGTCAACTTGACCAGGTTCATTTTAACACGGTTGTTAGAAAACGAAAAACCTTGGAGCAGAAATTACCGCCGCTGCACATTCGTTACATTTTCGTATCATTTATGTTTTCGGTTGATGTATTTGTCTAGCACAACAAGCAAATTGGAGGATGGGTGTTTGAGGAGAGGCTCCTTATTGTCTAACGTATGAATCGTGGATAGATATGTTTCCTTTTTCCGTAAAAACGCGGTCGATTCTTTCTCCTTTTGCCTGCTAGGGACGCTTTTGCCGAGGAAAACTTCCTCAACATTCCGATTCATCCACACCAATTCGTATCCACACCGTTTGCAATGCAATGAGATTGGCGCGTTATTCTCGTCATCTTCCCGATCATAATCACTGCATATGATCACCGCAGAATCCCCTGCGTACAATCCTTTGTACTTCTTGATTTTGCCTTCTTGATTCGTGAGTTCCGATTTGCTGCTTGCAAACAAAGGAGTGAGTTTATAGGAACGCTCAACATAAAAATAATCCATCGCCGATTTCACATAACGATAGTCGGATTTGCATGATGCTCTTGTTTCGAAGATCATGATCAACTGCATCTTAATCCTCTCCCATAAAAACATGGATGAAATCGAAATCCTCAAGATTCATTGGGGAATTCGGGAAAAAGCCCTCCACGTAATCTTTGATTGGCGAGCGATTGCCTTTGCCGATCCAAACATCCATTTTGTTGTCCTCGCCAAGGGCAAGTATCGACTTAGGCTGTCTTCTCAGCGCGTTCATGGATTCAATATTGTGGGTGGTGAAAATCAACTGCCCTTTCCCATATTTAACGAAGAAACTGATTAATTTGCTGAAATAAACGGAGTTGAGGTTGGTGTCTATTTCATCAACAAAAACGATATTTCCATTCGCGCACTTGAGCAGATAAGAGAAAAGATGGACTAATTGTTTAATGCCAGAGGATTCAAACTCAAAGTCGACCTTGCAGGTATCATATACGAAAACGCGACGAACATGGTAATAGTCTCCGTCCTCGGTTTTTTCGATTTCGATGCCCTTTAGTTTGGGCTTGAATATTTGAATGAATTTCTCTAGCTTTCGCGTGTCTTTTTGATACTCTTCCAAAGTTTCCTTCAAAATGACGGCCGAGTTGAAATACTGGCCAATCAAGGAAATGTCCTTCGCTTTGATTGCCTCTAGCTTGGAAATCATATGATCCAACGCTTTTTTGCTCATGAAATAGTTCGAGTGCGTGTCTCCGTCTTGCAAATAGACATCCGTATGAAGAGCGAGGCTCCCAATTGCGAGTAATTCGTTTTCAACTGGCGAAAGCGCTAAACTACGATGTTTCTTTTCGTTTGCGAGTTCAGCAAGGCGATCTAAAAACAATGCAACGATGCTCGTGTCTTCTTGAATCTTCAGCCGAAGATTCTCCAAGAAAGGCGAGTCCATGAATGGCTTGTTTTGGATAACGCCGCGCTCAACCACAACGTCCTCGACATATCTTTCATTGATTGTGCGGCCAACAAGATGAGAAACAACCTCCCGGGCAATCATGTATCCGGTATCTTTGTTGTTTTTTGTAAGGAAGACTTCATGTTTCAAAATGAGATCTTCTGACGCATCGAACACGATCGAGAAATAAAAGCTATTCGTATCACGGTTTATCATCTTCTCCAATTTATCAATCGTCTCGTTTTGAAGAAGATATCTCGCGTTCGTTGAAAGACGGAGGTAAAGATAGACGGAAGTCATCAAAGCAGTTTTGCCAGAACCGTTATAGCCAAAGATACCTTTGACGTTATTGACCTTTTTCACCCCGCGATCAACCGTCGCATTAGCAAAATCTATCGTTATGTTTTGAGAAATGTTTTTCATTCCTCGCGTAGAGATCTGTAGCAAGTTCATCATCCTATCTCCTTATACATAATTATTACATTATGTAATTATTTTGTAAACCTTGCTCAATACGCCGCTCTTTCCTCTTTCTATTCGAGCATCTTATCTAGTTTTTCTTCCATATCCCATCTCTGACATTTGCGTAGCGGCATTGCTTTTTCATCATTGCGCCAAACACTTGTACTCCTGTTTTTAGCAGAAAGATGACCTGCAAGAAGGGTGAAGCAAGAAATGAAGCAAGAAATTGCAATCGCCTAAAGCAAAAGCACCCCGAATCCGGAGTGCTTCAATGCGATTTGGATGACTTAGTCAGCGAAGCGGACTAAGACGACTTCGGCGCAGTCGCCACGGCGTGGACCAAGCTTATAGGACTTGGTGTAGCCGCCTTTGC
>ONWJ01000096.1 GCA_900321535.1 uncultured Erysipelotrichaceae bacterium | reverse complement strand
GCCTTATTCATGGTCAAACACCTGAAGGCCGTTAAGAAACCTTTCGATGCGGCCAGGAAATCATCCGCCCCGCTGCTTGGTACCAAAAAGCTGGTTCTCAAGTGCCACGGCAAAGCCGATGCAGAAACCTTCAAGGCTACCATTCTAGAAGCTGTTAAGTTGACGAAGCAGCGCTTCATCGAAAGTATGAAGAATGCTTTGTCGATTGATAAACCCGAAGCCCAAGAATAGGATTCTATTGTTTCAAACAAAGAAACGAGCCACCGCTCGTTTTTTTGATGTGCCTGATTAATACAATACGGAGTTTTCTGCTTTTCTCAATAAACGGAAAAGGGCAATAACACCTGGGAAAACAGGCAAGATGTAATGGAATATTCTGACAATGGTCATCCAGGAGAAGGCACCTCTAAAGAAGGTACCGACAACCATTAGCGGCGTGTAAGCGAGGAACAGGATTACCCCAATAACAGTGATAAGTCGCCAAGCGAAATGTCTTTTTTGGAAAAACAAGCTGGCAAAGAATAAGGCAAGCGCAGCTAGCGTTACGAAAAAGGCAATGGTCTCGGTCAACTCGAAAACAAAGTTGAATTCGAAATGAATGGCCTCAGGAATCGTAATGGCCAAAGGAACTAAAAGCGAGGCGGACGCACAAAGGAATGCGTAGCTATAGTATCGACGGAACGATGAAACAGCGATATGGTGTTGAGCAAGCCCCTCGACAAACGAAAGAAGCAATACGGCGAAGATCAGCAAAATGATCGATTCGGTAATATCTTCCTGATAATCTGGACCGCGTCTAATGAGCGACCAAATAAGAAAGAAGATTGCGAGGACGATGTGTCCGGCATCGAAAATGGTGAAGCCCAAAAAAGAAAGATGAGCCTCACGCTTCATCTCTTGCTCAATATTTTCAGGGGTTCGGTATTCTTGAATTTGAGCCATGCAAGTATCTTAAACTAATGTCGGAAAAAGTCACGCGCGAATGTGCGTATATGCGTATCAACTCATTCATAAAGTTTGAAAACGCCAGAGTCAAAAAGTCAAAGAAGTTTGGTAACGAGCAAGCGTCGTTATGCATGATAATAAAGCGAAAAACAAGAAATCAATTTGTCCTGAATTGGCCGAATTTGTCATTTTCAAACAATATGTTGAAAAAATGAAATAATCTAGGAATCGTTTTTCGTTCATTTTGCCTTTGCTTAAGAGCGACATATCGCTCTGTCAGAAAAACAAAAAGGCCATTCAAGCGAATGGCCAAGTTGCGTTAATGGAATTACTTTTTGAGAATCAACGCGCCATGCCAACAAGAATGGCCGCTTCCGATGAAAATCACATCATATTTTTCCATAATTATTCTTCCTCCTTTTGGTAATCGAGTATTTTGTAAAGGATCTTATATAACAGTGCTGCCTCCTCCTCGCTTAGATTGAATTCTTCAGCGATGGAGGGTGGGATATTCACCGCTTTTTCCTTTAACGCTTCCCCCTGGCTAGTCACCGAGATGACTAAATTCCGTTTATCCTGTTTGTCCCTTCCGATTGTGATATACCCTTTTTGTTTGAGCCTTCGTAATAAAGGCGCCAAGGTATTGCTTTTCAATCGGAGAACTTCGCAGAGCTCCTTTTCATTGACCTGCTTTCTTTCCCACATCACCATCATCACGATGTATTGGGTGTAGGTGAGATTGATTTTATCTAATAGTGGCTGATACTTTCTTAATATCTTATTGGCCACTGCATAGGCGGGGAAACAAAGTTGGTTCTCTAATAACAAAGGATCCTTTTTATTCATTAACGACCACTTCCTTCAAAAAGGCTTCCAACCGAGCAAAATCATCTGCGTTTGGACGGCCTTTGTTGATGAAGATCCAAGAAGCTTGAGTGTGGAATTCCTTTTCAGAGACAGGGATGCCATATTGATCGGCAACCTTCTTGACGGCCTTGATGGTCGATGCGCCTGAGGCACTGCTATTGATGTTGATCAAGCATTTGATCTTTTCGGCGTTCTGTTTTAAGAATTCTTTGATTGCTTTATCGATATTGGCAGCGTACATCGCGTTGACCAATAAAAGCGTTTCTACTTCTTCCTCTAATGGGTTTGTGACGTCTAAGGCTTGGACTCCGGTTTTCTCAGAGACGAACTTAGCGATCTTCTCTGTGTTGCCCTTCTTGCTTTTGGTGAAATATCTGATTGCGACTTT
>ONWJ01000199.1 GCA_900321535.1 uncultured Erysipelotrichaceae bacterium | reverse complement strand
TAATATTGATTTCATCGATGAAGGAACCTTGTCCCACATCCATGATGGTCTTCGTCGCATTGATATCGCTTGGGATTGATTCGTCAGCGAATTGCAGCGCTTTTTCGCTTTTTTGTTGAGTTTTTGGAATTGGTTTTGGCTTTGGTTCAGGCTTCTTTTCCTCTTGATGGAACATTCGTCCGAATAGTCCAAATAGACCTCCACCTTTCTTTTCTTTAGGTTGAGAAGGAGTGGGCTTTGGCTCTGGCTGTGGAGTTGGCTTACGTTCCTCATTAAACGAAGGAGTTGGAACAGGGCGACCATCATGATAATCGATCACGATCATCGCTTTGGTCGAGCTAAAGGTTGAATTGGTGTCAATCCCATTAGGGAAAGATCCGTCGTCGACGTCTTGAAAAGCCTCTTCAATCATTTGATTGATTTGCTCGCCGTTAAACGAGCCATAAATGGTTATGACTTGTTCACGGTTTTTAATCGATTGTCTAATGACGTCGACGGCGGTCATAGGGTTTTATTTCTTTCCGAAGAGCTTAGCGAAGAATCCGCGATGAGCATGTGCATAAGCGGCGAAGTCATCGATGAGCTTCTGCTTCGCTTTCTTTGCGAGTTCATTGCCTTCGGGGATTTCTTCTAGGCGTTTTTCATATTTCTTGTCGTAGCATTGCTCGAGCATCTCGTTGTCCTCGCCTTTGATCATCGAGGCAACGTAAGAAACGATCTTCTTGGTTTTGACGTTCTCGGTTTCATAGACCGCGATTAGGCATAAAGAATGATAGAAAAGCATCCCATCGCCATTACGCAGCTCTTTTAACGTGCGGAAATAACCATTGATCAATTCTTTTGGCTCTTCCGGAGAGAAGGCGAGCAAGAACGCAACATGGACGAAGCTCTTTTCATAACGAAGTACCTTCAAAATGGAGGTGAAATATCCAAGCCTCAAATCCGATGCTTTGATTGGATAACCACCCTCTGAAGCGAATTCTTCCAATGCTTTCTGCTGGTCTGCTGCTGAACTTGCTTTGACGACTTTCTCTTTCACCGCGCTTAAGCGAGCAGGGCCATTGATTTCTAACGCGGTCAAGATTGGTTCGATCTTCGCGATAGAGCTGCCTTGTAAGAGCAAGCGCATCGACTTATTCTCAACATCTTTGACGATATCTGGTGACAAGGCACCGCGGATTTCGTGAAGTTTGAGGAGATAATCGCAGATGGCGGGGAAGTTTTCTCCGTTTGCAGCTTCTAATAACGTTTTGCCAAAGACGTATCCGGAAGTGAGCCCTTCGGCTTTCGCGTCTGGGTAAACTTCAAACAAGGCAAGCAAGGTTTCAACGTATTGATCCATGTTCTTGCCTGAAGCTTTGAATTCGTTGGCAAACTTGTTCTCGAATTGCCCATACGTCAAATCAGGAAGCATCTTGGCTAAGGTAAGCTGCATGTCTTTATAGGAGGCGTCCGGCTGATAAGCCTTGATGAAGATTTCGACATCTTCGTGGCGTCGTTCTTTGTATGCTTCTTGGATGACGGTGGTGTAGGTTTGTCCACGCTTGACCCCATATGGCTGGAGCAAGGCGTCGATCTCTTTGATGACGGATGGGTTCTTCGCGTTGTTACTAAGTAACGATGCGTAGCTTTGTAAAAGCATCAATTCATCGTTTTCAGGCAAGGCTTTAACGAGCCCAAGTGAAAGTTTCTTCTTCCACAAACTGAAATAGAAGTCGAGAGATTCTTTATTTCCTTTGGATTTGCAAAGGCCATAAAGAGTTGGGACATCGATACATTCTTCAAGCAACTCTGTTTCCATTCCAGAAAGGAGTCCAGCGCGATCGATGGTCTCGTACATTGTGATGGCTTCTGGATGAGATGCGATGCCTTTGAGCAAGCCTTTCACGCGTTCGGTGATGGCTGGGAGAAGGCGTTCATAAAGCCCCTTATCAAGTTTGGCTGCAAGGGAGAGAAGGGTGAAAGAGGAAGTGTAATCTTCTTCCATCATCGATGGATAAAGCGATTCCACACGGGTGATTACTTTCTCTTTTGAAGCGGGATTCGCAGAGATTTCTGAATTTAAGAAATAGGTTAAAGCCGCTTCTAGCTGGGCTTTGTTGGTTTCAGCTGGGAATTCAGAAAGCAAATATTTGAAGCAGCTATAGAATCCGTCACGGTCAGAAGGAAGCACGCCGCCTAAAGCGGTGTTGACATAATTAAGGCACTTTCTGGCGGATGGGTCGCCGCTTGCTAAAGCGGTGAAGAAGACGCCTGGGTTAACTTCAAACGTTTGCTGCATCGACTTGGCATCGAGAAGATGATATTCGCTGCGAGCGTTTCTCATCGGGCTGCCTTGGGTATAACCGACGAAGAGATATTTCATCTTGCGATTTGCCTTTGAATTATCTTCGGCATAAGGGTTATATTCCATGATTTCGCCGCTTGGCGTAAGCGTGTAATAGGTATAACGCTCAGGATTGCTCTTATAAGACGAAGTATGGGTGATGAAGGTGATTTGCTTTGCAATTGGGGCAGGCAAGTTACGAATAACTGCATCTAAATAGCCGACGAGATTCTCGTTGGTATCTTTGATGAAAAGGACGGTGCGTTGGTTTTCTGGCTTGCTTAATTCCTCGTAAGCATAAGTCATCATCGAAGCGATGATTTGAGATCTCTGTGGGGTTAAGGAGAACAAAGTATCGCTTTGCACTAAGGCAGATTCTTCAACCGCATCCAGCGTGAAGGGAGCGGTATCAGGTCCTAAATCAAGGCGATAATAATCATTCTGAGACAAGGCATCGCCCTTGAAATTCTCAGGATTCATGTAGATCGCAGGGGATGCGCTGAATTCGCCGACAATAGCCTCCGCCATAAAGATAGGGCGGTGGCCGGAGCCATTGGCGCGTTGCTCATTGCATAAAGGAAGCTCACCCGAGCAAATAAAGGCATATTTGCCTCCGCCGATGGCGACATATTCATAAATCTTTTCGTATTGGTTTGGATCGCCTTTGCGGTCTTCCATGATGCGCTTGAGCAATTTGAAATTGACCCCATTCAAATTGGCAAACAAATCCGGAGAGATAGCGGCGACGCCGAAGCCTTCGCTTTTGATGATTTTCCCGCCATTGATTAAGTCAATCCAGGGCGAGCAGCGTGTGTAAAGAATTTTCTCCATGATGGCCTCCTTAGATTTCTTTGATGAGTCCTTCTTGGACCATCATCCAAAGGAATGGGTCCAAGACGCGGATTGGGTCGACGTGTTGAAGGTATACTTTGCCGCTTGCATCCTTAGTTGGCGGATTGCCTAAAGCGGAGCACCCGAAGTAACGGATCTTGTCGGGGACGAAAGAGCTCTCGACCGCGCTTAAGAAGTCGTTTTCATTGTCTTCGAGATATTGACGAATCTGAGCCGAGATATTCTCTGCAAGTTTCTTTTCAAACCCTCTCTTCAATGTATTGAAGCAACCGATGTGGGTTTGGTCGCCGCGGGAGTAGATTAAGTCAGCATCACCAAAAACAGAGCCGTTTTCGTCGCCGATCGCGTCGATTTTGGTGAAGATGATCGCGACATTCATATCGATTAATGCAGTCGCGCCAAGTCGCATGTTGGTGCGCAAGAAGGAAGCGACTTTTTGAATAGAATCTGTCGCATCTTGCCCTTCCATGCCGTTAGAAGAAAGGCGGTCTGCCTGACCTCTTTCACGGAAAGAAGGTAACTGCAACGGATCGATTAAAACGAATAAGGTTTTGGTGTCGCAGAGGTATTTGGCAAGCAGCGTGTTTTCCGCTTGGTCGAGGGTGGCGAAGTTTTCACCTGCGTTATCGTAGATGGTAAGAGCGTAAGACGGGATGTAGGTTCCTTTGGTTTTGCTCCGATCGCGGATTCTCCAAAGATAGGGTTCAACGCGGTCCCCGATGGAAGTAGCCTGCAAAAGCTGATGGTCGATGAACATCGTTTTTTCCATCTGTTTGAAGTTGCGGTAATAATCGCGTGCAGGATCAAGCGGAGAAATGGCCAAACCTGTCTTCATCGCATGCATGAGCTCATGCAGCATGGAGACCATGAAGTTTGTCTTACCTGAGTTTGTGGTGCCGACCAAAGAGAACTTCAAGGAGCGGTCATAATCAAGGTAGTCAGCTGGTAAACGCTCGCCGCAATGTGGGCAAAGAATCACCGACGCCACCAAAGAAGAAGGGTGGGCATCTTTGTTTTTGCAAATCGGCATCTTGTTATGGAACAAACCGGACGCTTTATATTGCTGACCGCATTGGGGGCAAACATATTTCACCGATTTCTTATCGACCGGTTCCATGCAGTAAGGGCAGGTGATAGGCATAATTTATTCTCCTTTTGTTGTTTCTTTATTTGGGGCAAGTCAAGCTTGCGTAGTCGCTGGCTGTGATTTTGCATTCGTCATCTGGCGAAGTCAGGAAGAGCCTGAAGTTCATTCCGGGCTGGCAATAATCTGCCGGAACATCGATGGAGTACGTATCCATGACTTTCTTTAAATCCGGGGAATCTGCAGAGATTTTGAGAACTTCATAGGCATTTGCATCGCTTGCAGAGACCGGGGTTCCGCCGTTTCTTGCCATCAATGCGACTTCTGGAAGATCGCCTTTGCAGGTGATGTTGAGGACCGCAGAATAGGTCTTTTTGAAGAGACCTTTCTTCTCCCATTTTAGAAGATACCCGATGGTCCTTGGACCAGCGTTAGTAATCATCGCTACGGAAGTCTGGCCATAGACATGTTGCCCGTTGAGAACGAACTCGCCGCAGACCAGCAAACGGAATGCGCCGCTAGAGATGGCGCGTCCTCTGACATCTAATAGGCCTTCTAAACGATAGTTCTCGCCGGAAACGAAGGAAGTTTGATGTCCCACGATATCTTCACGCGTGATTTCGTTCTTCTTGTGGCCGGCATCAAGAACCATGTAATGGATGCCAAAGCAATTGGCAGGAACCTCTTTTAAGCGGATATAAGCTTTGCCGGCATCTTTGATTTGACTCTTCTTCTTATCGACTTCTAACGTTGGGATAGAAGAGATGTTGCCAAGTCCGCAGATACGGGCCTTGGAATCGGTCATGGAGATCACCGCGACGGAATAGGAATAATCTCCGGCAATCGTGAAGGAGAAACCGCCGTCTCTTGCTCTGCCTGAGCCGAGCAATTTCTCAGAGCCGATATAAGCTTGTAAGTCGTTCGCGGTCATCAAATTATGAAGACGCTGGGCAACTAACGAAGACTTGATGGTGTATAAGCGAACGGGGTTAGGGGAAGTTGCGTCAACCGCACGATATTTGATACGAATCGCACCATTGATCTTTTCGATGACAACGTCTTGCAAATCGGTTGGATCACGCTCGATTCGGACCAGCGCGCCTTTGCCAGACGAATACACGGGTTGGTTATTTTCACTATAAATGGCTTGAACGAGGTAACCATATTGATGGTCTAATTGAACTGATTTATCTTCAAAGGCTGTGCGTGAATTTGGACAGACAAGCTGGGCCTGTGGGTCGTTAGCAGACGATGGAATGCCGTTCTCTTTACGGAAGATACGGACGCCCATCGCATTGGTTGGAAGCTGGAATGAGATGGAGGCAATCGCGCCTACTGGCATGGCCTCTAGTTTTTCGACATCCGCGTAATAAGCAAAGCGAGCGCTGGCGCCTGGAGAGACAACGCCTTCACGTGTGACGAAGACGGCATAGTAATAGGCTTTGCCCGGTTCAATCTTGCTATCTTCGTATCTTGTTTGCGTCGATTCTTTTAAGAGGATGACGCCGTCGGTATAAGTGGCAGGGACGTGTTTATCATTACGGGTGAGGTAATAAGCGACGCGGCTATGCTTGGATGGGGAATAGGAAATCGAAACCCCAAATGCTGCTCCTTGCAACGCGACGACGCGGAAATCCGTTGGAGGAGTGAGATTGACCTTGCGGAGATGTTCTTTCGCTGGCAGGTAGTCGACTACCATCTCAAGGATCTCAAAGCACTTCAAGGCAGCTCCTTCGGTATAGTCGGTTGGAGAAGGCATCATGGCTTTCGCCTTATCCAAAGCCTCGTTGATCTTCTTCATGTGAGATGAGATATCAAGACTTGGGTAGTTGCGTTTGACGTTCTCGCACTCGGCCTTTGCTTTCACAAAAGATTTGGAGGCGATTAAGTTGGTAATGCCAGTGAAATATTTAGAATACTGTTCATATCCCGTCTGGATTTTCCTAGAGACGTCATTGAAGTCAGGGATTTTTCCTAGTTCAGCGCGCTTGGGGTCGGCGGTCATGGCCTGCTCTAAGTAGAGGTGCGCTTCATTCATATCGCCCTTTAAAAGAGCGTTCTTCGCGTTGGTGAAATATTGACGTGTCTTATGGAATTCACCAACATTGAAATTGCAGGATGCGCAGACGTTGCTAGAGGCTGGGATGAGTTGTCCGCAGTTAGGGCATGGAACATAGAAAGGCAATCCGCAGATTTGGCATTTCCCTTTCTTGGCGTGCTCATGGCTTGGGAAGCTATTCATCGTTCCGCAGTTGGAGCAGCGGATGGAAATGGTGACTTTCGCAGGTTCATAAGGGTCAGAGAGGAGACCCGCTTCTTTGTTATAGATGGCAATCGCAAGTTCATCGGAATCGAAAACCGCTTTGATCTTCGATAGATAATGTTCAACGAACTTATCTTCTTTTTTGACTTCGTTTGGCTGACTCTTCAACACCTCAAACAATGGGACCAAGGTGATATATTGAAGGGTATTGTCGTATTTGGTTCTCGCTTCTGGTTTCTTAGGATCGAAAATCAAAGGCAAACTCGCGAAGACTTTCTTCACTGGAAGGGCGTCCGCGCCGTTAACGCCCATGGAGGCGATCATCGGCTCTTTGTATTTGGCGATCAAAGAAGCAAGATAAGCAGTATCTTTCTTTCTGATTTCGATGACGGACGTACCTTCTGCACCGGCCAAGAAAGCATAGAAGTTATCGACGGTCTTAGCCCATGGATAGGTGCTGCAGATACGTGCGTTTTCTCTTAACTCCTTCAAGGTTGCAAGGTCATTCTTGTAATTGGTGAAAATGAAATCGGGTGGGAGGGTGGCGCCTTTGATTTGCTTGATGTTGCATTCTTTCATCAAGCCTTCGACGATTTTCTCGGCCAAGCGATAGCTATTGATCCAAGACTCCATCTCGCGGCGATAGCATTCATAAGGCGTTTCTAAACTCTTAAAGTATTTGCGGAGGACTTCTGACTGGGCGGAGATAAAGGATTCGCGATGCTGCTTAACCGCATCCTTGTTGCTTGCCCAGCTGCGCATCGCGGCAATACGCTGGGTCTCTTCTTTGAGCTGATCAGGGGTAAGGTCGCCATGGCCCTGTTTGCCTTTGACGAGCTTCTCATAGTTATCGATCGCTTCGGTGATCGCTGCGTCTTTCACGTCGGAGCGAAGCTTCAAAAGATCAAAATAGTTTTCCATCGCAATACCTCAGTCATCTTGAGAAATTGGGCAAAGAAAAAGAAAACCCATTGGTTGAGCACACGGTCTGGAATGAGTTGCTTTTACGTAATCAATCATGGGAATTCCTTTCTGAATAGCCAATTGAATGGGAATTTGCAGGGTTTTTGCGAAATCCCATTCAATTATCTACTAGAAGAGCCGGGCTAGACGATGCTAGCCCGGCATAATTGTTATTCGATGATAAGACCCTCGATTTGGTTGTTGTCCATTTCGACTTGATTGTTTTCAAATGCGATATCGACTTCTTCCGTGTCGCCGGTCATGGAGTTGGTTACCTTGATGTGGATACCCGCGCCAGAGACGCTCATCTCGGTCGGAAGAGGAGTGGACGTGGTGACATTGGGCGGGAATTTAAGACGGAGTTGGCCCAAGCGCTTGACGCCGAAACGTGGGTCGTTAGAGGTGTCGTTCCCGTTCTCATCTTTATCGCCAAGCGGGATATACGTTCCACGCTCGGTGACGATGCATTCATAGACTTGGAAACGAACGGCTGCCTGGTTATCGACGGCCGGAAAATAATTCTCTTTGACCGTGGCTGGGATCTGGTCGCCTTTCATGATGAGAAGGTCGAGCTTCAGATGGCTGTTTCCTGGGAAGTTGCCGTCGATGATGCCGACGCCGAAGGAACGAGAAGCGATGTCTTGCACGATGATGGATGGCTGGTTGCTATCATCGTCATCATCGAAGCAGAACGCTCCAGTGGAACCTCTTCTGCTATTGGTAAGCAAGTTGGCGTAGATCGCCGCGCCTTTTGCAACCGCCGCGTCTGGGTCGGAAAGAAGAACTTGGATTTGACCGCCATTGCCATAACGCTCTTGGATGGTGCGCTTGACGATTGGCATATAGGAGGAGCCGCCGACAAGAAGGATTCTGTCGATGCGAACACCTCTTACAGCGTCGCTATTAAGGAC
>ONWJ01000208.1 GCA_900321535.1 uncultured Erysipelotrichaceae bacterium | reverse complement strand
CGGACAAGCGCCTGATTCAGGAATGCGGATCCTGAAAAAGCGGGACGGTTGGCCGAATCCGCATCCATCATTTGCTGGTATATCTAGCCTTTTTCTTTCTGTCCTGCCTTTTACGGATGATAGAAAGCCTTTTGAAGTGTATAGTATGTTTGTCGCTTATCTAGAAAGATAAGTTGTTTCCTCATGAAAACGAAGAGTTCCAAAGAAGCCCTTCTTGCCTCCGCGAAAGAGTTTCCATCCATTTTCTACAAAGATGAGACGGCATTCCCGCTTCTTTCGTTATATCGTCAAACTCTTTTGACCGTCGTGGATTTTAAGAAGACCGACTCCGTCTTAGAAGTTGGTTCAGCTTGTGGTGTTCTTTCCAACTACATCGCTCCAAGAGTTCAAGATCTCACTTGCCTTGAGGAGAACCCGACGTTCAACCAGGTGAATCTCCTCATCAACAAGGATTTCGCTAATATCGAAGTCCTTCCTTCTTCGTTGCATTCCTTCCGGAGCAAGAAACGCTTCGACAAGATCTTTCTGATTGGCGTTTTTGATGAGATGGGGGATGACACAACCACCCAACAAGAAACCATGCGTCTTGCTGAGAAGCTTTTGAAGAAGAGCGGCAAAATCTACATTGCGGTCGATAACAAGTTCTCGATGCGTTCTTTCGCTGGCGTTCCGGTCGGTGAACAGAACAAAGCTTTCACTGGCTTAGAGAACAATCATTTCGGTATGGCAAAAGGCCAACTGGTGTCCTTGCTCAAGGATTCTGGCTTTGCCATCGAAATGTTTTATTATCCGTTCCCGGATTATATGTATCCCTCATCGATTTATAGCGACGCCTATCTACCAAAGGTTGGTCAGCTTCGCAACCTCAAGTCCGCTTATCACAAAGAAAGAGTCGTTACCTTTGACGAAGAAAAAGCGTTTGATAACGCGATTGCTTCCGGCGAGTTCTCGACGTTTGCCAATTCTTATTTCGTCGTCGCATCCAAGGAGAAAGAACAATGATTGTTTTCTCCACCTATGATTTGATGCGTAAAGAGGAATACCGCCTCTTGACCGAGATTCGCGAAGAGTCCGGCGTTTTAACAACTTATAAAACTGCCGTCACCCCAAAAGCAGAATCCCACTTAGACCGCCTCGTTAAGAACCATGACAAACTCGTTTCCATCTATGGCAAGGATGCGGTTGCTGGGTGCGAACGTAACGGGAATTCAATCCGCTTTGATTACATCGATGGCTATTCCCTTGCCGATCGTTTGATCAGCACGCTTCGTAGCAAAGACATCGAAGCCTTTGAGCGTCTTCTTAAAGAATTCGCTGCTTTTGTGGCAAAAGAAGAAAACAACCACACCCCGTTCTCAGTCTCGAAAGAATTCAAAGAATTCTATGGTGATGTGGATTGCGGTGGCGAAGCTCTTCGTTTTGCTAATATTGACGCCACTTTCACCAATATCATCTATGTTGGCAAGAAACCAGTCTTCATCGATTACGAGTGGAGCCACGATTTCTTAACTCCTGTTAAGTACGTTTATTACCGTGCCATCTCGCAGTTCTATAACAAAGAACGCGCTTTGATGGATGAGGTTTACTGCTGGGACAAACTCCTTGCTTTCTTTGAAATCAGCAAAGAAGAAGAGGCAGCCTTTGCCAGGATGGATGCCGCTTTCGTAACGCATGTCTTGGATCAAAAACAAATCGAGGCAAGCATAAAGAACGCGAAGAACGCATCCTATGTATTCTCCGCTTTGGCGAATTACCAAAGCATGATCAGCGAGCGTGACAATAAGCTCGAAGAAAAAGACGCCGTCATCGCGGATCGAGAAAAGACCATCCATGATCAGGCTGTTGTGATCGAGGGCCAATCGACGACCATTGGCGAGAAAGACGCCGTCATCGCAGATCGCGAAAAAACCATCCATGACCAAGCCGTCGTCATCGAAGGCCAATCGACGACCATTGGCGAGAAAGATGCCGCTCTAGCGGATCGCGAGCAGACCATTCACGACCAAGCCGTCGTCATTAAGGGCCAAAACACTACTATCACCGCCAAAAATGCTGTTATAGCTGATCGAGATAAAACAATTGATCAGACCAACGCCGCTCTGACAAACGCGAAAAACGACCTAGCGGCAACCAAAGACAGCTTGGCGAATGCCCAACACGATCTCCAACAAACTCAGAGCCAGCTTGAGGAAGTCCGTAATTCCAATGGTTACAAAATGCTTCTTCGTTGGTACAAAGTCCGTGACTTTTTCTTGCCCTTTGGAAGCAGAAGAAGGGTTGTTGCCAAGACCTTCGTCTATTTCCTAAGGCATCCGATTGTTTGCATCAAAGCGTTGTTCCGCGGGAAAGCTCCACAATATTTGAGGCTGCTCCGTAAGGACCCCGCTCAAGCAGCGAGCCATATGGATGGCTACATCGAGAACGTGAAGAACGTGAACGAAGCGCCAGACCTTCAACTTTACAAAACGAGCGAATTCAAACCATTAACATTCCCGAAGTGCCGTCATCCTTTGGTCTCCATCGTCATTCCGGTCTATAACCAATTCAAATACACCTACAATTGCCTTTTGTCTGTCTTGGAAAACACCGACAAAGACAAGACGCCTTATGAAGTTATCATCGGTGACGATGTTTCTACTGACGAAACCAAGACCATTAGTAAATTGGTCCATAACATCGTTGTTTGTAGGAACAAGACCAATACGGGCTTCCTTTTGAATTGCAAAAACGCGGCGAGCAAGGCCAAAGGCAAATACATCTTCTTCTTGAATAACGACACCAATGTCCAGCCAGGATATCTTTCGGAGCTTGTTGACTACATCGAGAAGCATGACGATTGTGGCGTCGTTGGTTCCAAACTCGTCTATGCGAATGGCCTTCTCCAAGAAGCGGGTGGCATCCTCTGGAAAGATGGATCCGCTTGGAACTATGGGAATAGTCAGAACAGGGAAGCCCCTGAATTCAATTATGTGAAGGATGTCGATTACATTTCCGGCGCCGCTTTGATGATTCGCAAATCGTTATGGGACAAAGTCGGCGGATTCGATGAACGATTTGTTCCCGCTTATTGTGAAGATAGCGATTTCTGCTTTACCGCAAGAAAAGAAGGTTATCGTGTCACTTATATCCCGACTTCGGTCGTCGTCCACTTTGAAGGCATTTCGAATGGCAAAGACCTTAAGACGGGTTTGAAGCAATATCAGGTTGCCAATACCAAGAAGTTCTATGAGAAGTGGAGAGACGTTTTATCCAAACATGATGACAATGCCGTTAACGTGTTCACCGCCCGTGATCGTAGCAATGGCAAGAAGACCATTTTGGTCATTGACCACTATGTCCCCCATTTTGATAAGGATGCTGGTTCAAGGACCGTCTTTGGCTATCTAAAGCTTTGCGCCCAGATGGGCTATAACGTCAAATTTATCGGCGACAACTTCTATCGTCATGAACCCTATACGACCGAACTACAAAAGCTTGGCATTGAAGTGCTCTATGGCGAGAAGATGTTCTATCACTGGAAGAACTGGATTCTCGAGAACGAGAAATACATCGATTATGTGGTCTTGAATCGTCCTCACATCTCCATCAAATACATCGACTTCATCAAAGAGAAGATGCATGCCAAGGTTTATTACTATGGCCATGACTTGCACGCCCTTCGCCTTGAGAGGGAATATGCCGTTACCAAGAGCAAGGGTGTCAAAGATGAAATGGACAAGTTCCGCAAGATGGAAGAAGCCATCTTCGCCAAATGCGATCTTGCTTATTACCCGTCCAAGATCGAAGTCGACTATCTAAAGAAACACTACCCAACCTTAAAGGCAAAAGTCCTCCAGCCTTATCTATTCGATGAGCAGGAGTTTGTTGAGAAGAAGAACCGTAAGGACCTCCTCTTTGTCGGCGGCTTTGTCCATGGCCCAAATGTGGACGCGGTGAAGTATTTCGTGAACGATGTGTTCCCACACATTAAAGAGAAACTACCAAAGATTCGTTTCCATATCGTTGGTTCCAACCCAACCGAAGAGGTGAATGCCCTCGCTTCGGATTCGGTCGTCGTCCATGGCTTCGTGAGCGACGAAACCCTCAAGAACCTTTATGACACGAGCGCCCTTGTCGTCGCTCCGCTTCGTTATGGCGCTGGCGTCAAAGGCAAGATCATTGAGGCGATGCGCAATGGCGCGCCCATCGTGACGACCACCTGCGGTGCCGAAGGCATTTTTGAAGCCAAAGAATGCTTGGCCATCGCTGATGATCCAGACGATATGGCGGAAGAAATCATTCGCCTCTATGAGCATCCCGAAGAAGGGGAGAAGCTCGCCAAGAAGGCGAATGAGGTCATCAACAAGTTCTATTCCATCGCAACCGCCCGCAAAATCGTTGAGGAGGACTTCCAATGAGAAATCCTTTCCGCGCATTCGGCGGCTTAGCCAAAGACGTTTGGACTTCAAAGAAGCTCATTTTCGCTTTGGCGTGGAATGACATCAAGAAACGTTATGCCGGTTCCTTTGCTGGCATTCTTTGGGCATACATCGTTCCTTTGGTGAACATCTTGGTGATGTGGTTTGTCTTCCAGTATGGCTTTAAGTCGACCGCCATCAGCGAATCCCATGGCAGCGTGCCTTTCATTTGCTGGATGGTGCCCGGCTACATCATTTGGTCTTTTATGAATGACACCCTCATTCAATCGACAGG
>ONWJ01000200.1 GCA_900321535.1 uncultured Erysipelotrichaceae bacterium | reverse complement strand
CTTTGAGTTCCTTGATTTTGGCTACGATTTCATAGCGCTCATTCAATTCTTCCTTGTCGCGACGAGAAAGAACACTTAAACGGTTGGTGCAATCGACGATGCTGAAGTCGATGTCGTCCAAAGCTTTCTTGGTGGTTTCTTCTTCCTCCGCGGAAATCTCAAATTTAGAGAAATAATCTTTGGTAAGCTTTTCAAGTTGATTATATTCTTCGTATCCGCCTTTCAAATAGGTCATCTCAACGAAGTCCTGGAAAAGCTGATCTCGAATCTTTTTGATATTTTTGGTCAGCTCAACACGAGTGTCTGACAAAGATTTATCACGGAAATAGACGTTGCCGTGGCTAATAAAGCCATTGGCGTCCAGCATGCCCGCGAATGTCTTGGTCAAAACGGATTTGCCAGAACCGGATTCGCCGACAATGGCAAGGGTCTCGCCATCAAAGATCTCAAGGTTCGCATCCCGAATAGCATTAAGCGTGCGGCCACGAACATTGAATTTGACGTCAATGTGTTTGAGTTTCAGCAAGATTTTCTTGCTTTCCATTTCTTTTTCTTCGGAATCCGCTTCTTCAGACAAGAGGATATCGGGAACATCTTTGATGTCTTCCAAACTATATTTATGGATTGATTCTTTCATTGCCAATTCCTCCTTTCTTTATTTCATATGGGAGCGCGGATCGCTCGCATCAGCAAGCGATTGCCCCAAAACGTAAAGAATGATAGTGATGATGGCGGACACTGCGACCGGGGACCAGAATGCCCACGGATAAGTAAGCCAACTATCTTGCGCATCACCGATCATATGACCCAAAGATGGGACGTCGGCGGACATGCCAATGCCGATATAAGTCAAGAAGACTTCTGCGGAAATGTAACTTGGAACCTCAGACGCAAGCAAGGTAACCGTAACGGAAGTCAAATACGGAAGGACGTTTTTGGTAACGATACGCCCAATCGAGGTGCCTAGAGTGCGAGAAGCGAGATTATATTCCCTATCCCTGATGATCAAGACTTGGGTACGCATGAAATAGGCGATTCCAAGCCATCCGGTAATGGTCAAGGCAAAGATGAAGGAACCAAAACCGCTGCCGATGATATAAACAAGGATCGAAATCAAAAGAATATACGGAACGTTGGCAACAATGTTGTAGATAACATTCAGCACGGAGTCGACCGCTTTGTTATATCCCCAGAAAGCGCCGATGATAATGCCGACGGTCATATTGATTGCCGCGCAAATGAAGGCGAGAAGCAAAGAGATGCGCGCTGACGCCCAGATGCCGTGGAAAATTGAGTCGCCCCATTTGCCGGTTCCAAGAATCCATTTGGCATCAAAACCAAATCTGGCAATTGCTTCCGACGGAGACAAATTGCCAGCCGCCTCCATGATGTTCTCAAACTTATCATAGGAGAATGTCAGCGGGTAGATGAACGACATAACCGCCACAACGACAAGGATGGCGAGGCAAACGATATTCAGCTTCTTGCTAAAGAAAATTCTGAAAACGGATTTCCAATAAGAATATCTCGGTGCAGTAATGCGCTCAGAATCTTCTTTATGCTGCTCAACAAAGAAGAACAGCTCTTCTTCTTTTTTTCCAACCGCATCTTCGGGGGCAAAAGGAACTCTTTCTATAACATCCATGATCCTTACCTCCTATCCTCAGTAAACGAGACGCGCGGATCATACTTGGCCAGCAGCAAGTCGCCAAGCAGCAACGCGAGAATTGAGATAGCCGTGTAGAACACGGTCGCGGCAATGATAACGCCGTTATCGTATGCATTGATCGCGTTAGTCAGCAAACCGCCGATACCAGGAACGCCATAAACACGTTCGGTAATAATCGCGCCAGTCAAGCAAACCAATAGATCGATTGGGATGCCGTGAACGATATAAATCATGGCGTTGCGGAAAATATGCTTGGAGAAAATTTCTTTCTCCGTCAAGCCTTGAGAGCGCGCGAACTTGACATAATCGGCATTCTCTTGGTCAATCATGTATCTTCTGATCCACCTCATCAAGCCACCGGCGCTTGGCAAAGCCAAGGAGATAGTTGGCAAGATGAACGCAAGGGCAGGCACCGTGGCCATCGCCCATTTATATGGAAGACGGAAAAGCTGAATGCCGATCGCGGCGAACATGAAGATATAGGCCAGAGATGGGACGGCGATGATGAAGACAATGTAAGCGTTGCCGATTTTGTCTGGCAGCTTATCTTTCTTGCGAGACATCCAGATGCCGATCGGGAAGCCTAGTGCATAGGAGATGATCAACGCCATCAAACCGATGACAAACGAGTTGCCAAGGTGAGTAAAACCTTGTTTGGATTCCAATGCATTGATGTAATGGTTCCCGGCGCCGTAGATTTCCTCGTTATAGGAGGTCACGGTTTTGGAGTACGTGACCGTATGGAAATCCAAAGTGGTTGTGACTAAAGCCGGGTTGTCCTCTTCGAGATCCTTTGGAAGGATTTCCTCATGATAATCCGGATCGCCGGTTCTGGAAAGCATGACCTCCGTCGTATCCAAGCCGCCATAACTACGAGATTTTCCTAAATTGATGTGGAATAAATTTTGGTGAATAAACGGGAATTTGTTATCGAAATAGAGGAGATATTTGTGCGTGGTGCCGTTTCCAACCAAAGCAGGCATGTTCGAATACTTGTCCCACTCCCAACGAATATAACGATCGCCGGATGCGAGATTTTCATCTTGAACAGACCAAATCGTCTCAACGGTGAAGAAATGGGAAAAATAATCACCGAGACGTTGGAAAATATTGCGCTGCTTCGTCGCGACAAGATAGCCAGAGCTGGTCAAAACGCCTTTGCGATTGAATGTGGCCTTAAGCCATTCAACCGTGAAGCCCTGTTGCTTATAGACATCGACAAACTTGATGCATAGATCATTTTGCGGGTATTCATTGACTTTGTCATTTCCTTGAACGGCTTTGACGGCGACTGTGTATTCTTCAGTCGAAGGATCCGCCTCGTTCGCAATCCATGTGCCGAAATCGACATAATCAATGTATCCGTATTCGCGATAGATTTTGTATGAATAAACGACCTTTTCACTTCCAGTCTTCTTTTGATAAAGACTGTCGTTGGCCAAAACCGTGGAATTATCGATCAGATTATAAACCATAAACATGACGGTTCCGGTGACAACGAGCAATGCAAAAATCGAGAATAAAATACGTTTAAACAGATATTTTTTCATCGCGTGCCTCCTCCCATTAAAACGGCAAACGGGAGGCGTCGAATCGTAGACGCCTCCCAAAACAAATTAGATGTGGGTGTTGTTATTGTGGGTCTAAGCCAATGACCTTAACCATCGAAGCATCGCGGAGAGCGGAGAAGGTATCGAGGTAGGTTCCTGGATCAACATAGTCTGGTCCCCAGCCGGAGCCGTCGAAGAAGTCTTGCGGGAGAGCTTCACCAGTGTCGACTAAGTAACCGGAGTAGTAGTATTCAAGTTTTGTCTTAGCCTCAATGAGATTGACGGTGATGAAGTCGCCGAGCTTGCCTTCAATCGTTCTCTTGAACGCCTGGCTGGAAGCGACGTTAGCGGTATTCTGGGCCCAATAGACGTAGTCGATAACGATCTTTTCGCCATCTTTCCAATCGGATCCAAGTTCGGTCTTGGCAGCCTGGAGTTCGGCTAAGCCACGATCGAGGTCATACCAACCATCAGAGAGGTCAGCGGTAGAACGGACGTTAGCGCCACTGGCGTTGGCATAGAACTGGACCATTTCGCCATAGGTAGTGTCGGCCGCCCAGACTTTCGTGCCGTCGGTGACGGAACCGCCGAGGCGGACAAACTCTGGGTGGGTGTACATATTGCGGAGGCTGTATTTACCAACGCCTTCGCCGACCGCGACATCACGATAAGAAGCACGATCGAAGCCATGGAGGAAGCCGAGGCGGAAGTTCTTATTGTTGAACGCTTTGTGGTTCAAGATCTTCTGAGCTTCGGTCTGATTGGACTTAACGGCACCACCGCTGATTTCCCAAGCGCCACGGTTGAGGTTGAAGCCACCAAAGTAAGTGGTCGCGGTGGTATCAGAGATGTAAGCGCAGGTATCGAAGATGCCAGCATCTTGAGCCATCTTAAGGGAGCCAGTCGCGGCATTGAGGCCTAAGCCGAAGTAGACACCGGAGACAGCATTGTTGAACATCTGCTGGACGTTGCTGCCATCTTCGTAAACGAATTTGATTTCGTCGAGGGTGGTTTTGTTGACATCATAGTAGTTCGGGTTCTTCACATAAACCATTTCCTGGGCACCTTCAGTGGTCTCCCATTTGGTGTTGTAGAACGCGGAATTGTAGAGCAAGGAGGTTGGATCACCAACTTGGCCATACTTATAGTTTTTCAAAGCATCTTCATCATTGACGAGCGCGGCCCATTCAGCAAGTCCGAAGACGCCGCCTTTGGCTAGGAAGAAGTCTCTCTTCATTGGCATAAACAAAGCATAAACCAAACGAGATGGGAAGTAGTTTTCTTTGTTCACAAGAGTGATTTCGAGTTCACCTTTGGAATTGACTTTGTAGCCAACCTCATCCCAGGTGCACTCGCCACGGAGATACTCGCCAACGCCAGCGATGATGCCATCGGCAAGGTATTCAAGGCCACCCTGAGCATCAAGAGCGTGCTGGAAGCCAGCGACGAAATCATCAGCAGTCACATCGCCTCTGATAGCGCCGGTATTATCGACCCATTTTGCGCCACTCTTGATCTTGAAGGTATAGGTTTTGCCATCCTCAGAGATCTTGAATGGGTTGCCATTGGTGTCTTCTTCAGCCATGGCGCCGCGGATAACGCCGACATTGTCGTAAGTGATAAGACCTTCGATGCCGTTGACGGCCGGTTCGGTGTCGGAGGCACGATAAGTTGCCAAGACGTCAGCTTCGACTGGGAAGAGAGAGGTCGGAACCGTGTATTTCTTGGAAAGGGTATAGCCTTTGCCAGTGAGATAAGCGGCTGGATCATAGAGAGCGGAATTGCCGGCTTCACGAGCGGTTTCCCAAAGGGCTTTCATTTCATCGCGCTCAGCGGCTTTGATGAAGCTGGTCTTGTCGTTGCCAGAGACGGCGACGAGGTGCTGCAAACGGTCAGAATCAAGGCCGTGCAAAGCAGCGGAAATGGTCTTCGGAGCAACACGGGTGATAGCATATGTACCACCTTGGGTATAAGTCGGGACCATAAGCCCTTGGGCAAGAAGTTCGCCTTCGGCTTTGGCATAAGCGACATACCTTTCATCATCATCGACAATGGCGTGAGCGGCTTCGATGAGGTCTTCGTATTCTCCCAAAACTGCATCATAGATTTCATTGTCGTCGCCACGGACATAAACCTTCTCTTCTTCGGATGTGTTTTCCGCTTCAGACGATTCCGCGGCTGGGGTAGAGCTTTCTGCTGCGGCAGAGGAAGTTCCGGCAGGTGTGGATGTTCCGGCTGGCGTGGATGTTTCAGCTGGCGTGGATGTTTCAGCAGGTTTGCTGGTATCGGCAGGTTTATTACCACCGCCGCAG
>ONWJ01000205.1 GCA_900321535.1 uncultured Erysipelotrichaceae bacterium | reverse complement strand
TGCTTTGCCTAAAGAAGTTTTTAGGCGAAAAATAAGGCTTTTTTGCGTTTTACACGCGTAATGAACGATAAATTTCTTTCTTAGAGCCATCTAAGGATTTTGGAAACTTTGAAAAAAGTTTTCTCACACTTTTGGATTTTTTGTCTATAGATAAGTGTGGAAAGCGTGATTTATCAGAGGCAGCATTACGGCTGTGGCTATGCCTGCGTCAAGATGGCTTTGATCTATCTTTCATCAAGAAAGGATTATGCGTTGATAGAGGAAGATGACCTTGACGGGCCCATGACCTTGAAGGATGTGATACGCCTCGCTTCAGGATACGGGCTTGCCCTAGAGGGCATGAAGGGACCGTTAGAGACCTGCCCTGATGGAAGCATCATGCTTATTCATGGTGACAAAGGCTGCACCCATATGGCCTTTTATGTGGGCAGAAGGGGAAAACGCCATCTTCTATTAGATCCCAGCGCTGGTAGGCTGCTTCTAAGCGAAGAGGATATGGCGAGAATCTACGGAGGTGCCTTTCTTAGGACGATTTCATTCCTTTCCATGGACGGTACATTTCCCAAAGACATGGTTTTCCCTCTGAGAAAGACGCTTCTTCCGGTGACGATCGCGACCCTTTTGCCCAACATATTGCTGTTGCTTAGCATGTTCTTGCTCACCTTGGCCAAGGTGCCGTTATTCCTTCCGGTGATCAGCTTATCGCTGGCCTTGGTCGCGATCGCTTTATCGAGGCTTGTCTTTCTTCATCAGATGAAGCGATTTGACGATACGTTCTTGGAGAGACAAGTACCTGGAGAAAACGAGGATTGGACTCCATTCCTTGCCGATTATCAATCGTTCAAAGGCCTTTTATTCACGACACTTCCCTCTACAATTTCCTGCGTAACAACACTTCTGATCTCTGGATTATTCTTGTCTCTCCTCGACCCATATTTAGGCATCGCTTTATTGCTTGGATTAGGTGTATTAGGCTTATTCTATCTGACCACCAAAGGGAGAAAACTGCAGATTGAATCGGATATCAACATCGCGGAACGGCTATTGTCCTATGACTGCGGGCTTCCCAAAGCCCCGTTATTGCACCGGGTGAGTCAACTCTCCGATCGATATGGCAAATACCAGTATTCATTTGAGATCATCACGGTCGCGTTGTCTCTTTTATTCTCCGTAGGCCTGCTATTTCTAGAAGGGAGAATCGAAATCGGCAATCTCATCCTTTATGGATTAGGGCTCTATTATTGCTTCCAAAGCGCGCTTCGATTGTTACGTTTCCCAGCCCAATATGAGCAGCAAAAGAAGAAAGAAGGCTACTTCATGCAGCAATTCAATCCGAAAGAATGAATTAAGGTACCCCTGAAGGAAAAAAGCGTATAGAATAATCATGTTTACATGATTCACTTAGAAATTACCTCACAACGCGATAACTCGCTGATTATCGATTGCTCGTTCAACGGCCTCCTCTTTGTCAAAGGAGAAGAGGCGCTCAAAATCAAAGCCGCTCTCATCGATGGAACGCTGCCTGAAGGAGTGCAACTAAACATCGATGATCAGCCCCTTTCCAAGCTCCAAGAAGGCTATTTGAAAGCCAATCTTCCCTTTGATGAACTTCGCGCCAAGATGATTGAGATGCTTGATAAAGGCGTCGGCTATGTCTTCTTAGACGCCAGCGAAAACGAATACCAAGAATTGCTTCATAACTTCATCGACCATTCCTTCCGTTATGACAAAGTGCTTTATTTCTCCTCCTTTGCTGAACCGGGGATTACAGTAGAACAACCTGGCGTTAAGCAAAGCGCTACCCAAGAAGCGGCGGAAGAAATCTCCTTTGCCGAGACGGTTGAGGAAGAAAGCGCCGACGAAACGAAGAAAGAAGCGCTTGACCCCAAGCGCAAACTGACCGTCAAAGACCATAAGAATCTTTGGATCAATGTGGCTTTCTCTTGTTTCTTCTCCTTCCTTTGCTTCTTGCTACCGATCGTGACCCTAGGCAAAGAGAATACCTCTGAGACCTTATTGATCATCTCGGTGGTCATCGGATTCGCCTTCGTCTTATTCTCTGATTTCCCGCTGATTTCTTATCATCGCGGAGCAAAGAAAGAGGGCACCTTATCGTATAAAGTCGTCATCATCCATTATGTGGTCCATCAGCTTGTCTCGGTAGGCTTAGCCATCGGACTCTTCGTCATGATGAAGAAAAACGGTTATGCGAATCTTTGCTACGCCTATATCGCCTTCATCGCCATCGCCCCGATCTTATCGATCCTTTATTGCCTCCTTTTCGGCGGATTACTGTTTAGAAAGAAGTAAAATTGATGATTCTTGAATTCGAAAATTTGCTTGATCCTTGCTATGACGCCCTTGAAAGCGACTATGCCCGCATCATGGAAGCTGCTTTAGACGTCACAAACGCCCCGAAAAACTATGAGGTTGATGTCTCGCTCGTCGATGAATCAACCATCCAGAGCATCAACCGTGAATATCGCGGCAAAGACGCCGTCACCGACGTCATTTCCTTTGCCTTCAACGATGATGAAAGCGAACTTGGCCGCATCGTCGACGAGAAATTCCCGCGCCTTCTAGGCGAGATCTTCGTCTGCGTTCCCCGCGCGCTTTCCCAAGCCAAAGAAATCGGCAATACCCCAGAACGGGAACTACGCTTCCTTTTCGCCCATGGGATGCTGCATTTGCTTGGCTATGACCATATGAGCAAAGAGGAAGAAGCGATCATGTTCCCTCTCCAAGAAGTCATCTTGGAAAAAGCATTCCCAAAGGAGTAAACCATGGACATCGAACAATTAAAACGCGAAGCCATCAAAGCCCGAGAAAAATCCTATTCACCTTATAGCCATTTTGCAGTCGGAGCCGCTTTGCTCACCCGCTCTGGCAAAGTCTATCATGGGGCCAACGTTGAAAACGCCGCCTACCCCCTTTGCATGTGCGCTGAGCGCAACGCGCTTTATCACGCCATGATGGAAGGGGAGAAACCATCGGATTTTGTCGCTTTGGCTCTTGCCGCCGATACCGATGGCCCATGCACCCCATG
>ONWJ01000201.1 GCA_900321535.1 uncultured Erysipelotrichaceae bacterium | reverse complement strand
TGAGTAAACGGAAGCCAACCGCGGTTTCGGTGGTGGTTCCGGACTTAGAGATAACGTTGACGGCAAATCTCTTGCCTTCGAGGTACTGCATGACCTGAGCGACATAGCTTGCTGCGACGGTCTGGCCGAAATAGATGATCTCGACTTTCTTATCGCCATAGAAACCGTTGATGGCTTCGATCGCGGCGCGAGCCCCTAAATAAGAGCCGCCGATGCCGGTGACGACGAGGATATCGAAGTTCTCTCTGATGCGTTTTGCGGCATCGAGGATGCGCTGGAATTCAGCCTTATCATAGGTCTCTGGATATTTGGCCCATCCAAGGAAATCGGCACCTGCTCCGGTGCGGTTATCGATGGACTGGTTGATTTGTTTGACGCGTTCTTCGTAAGAGGCGAAATCTACTTCTTTTAGAATGTGGTCGGTTTTGACTTTAATCATATTTGATGATTCTCCTGTTTTTAGTCGTGATTATCTTAGGCATTTTCCGCTTCAATCCAAAGAGGAAGTTGCTTCTCTAAGGCAGAAAAATCAATTTCTTCTTCGGGAATGCGTTTGTGCTTGAATGTTTTTCTCTTATCCTGGGCGGTCATGGCCTTCAAAGAGACGCGGACATTGGTCGCATCTTCGTTCACGGCGATGACTTTGACGGAATAGATGGAACCTGCGGTGACAAAGGATGTGAAATTGTGGATGAAGTTGTGGGATAGCTCGGAAATATGGAGCAAACCAGTCCAGCCTTCATCAAATAGCAATATGGCATACGTCGGATAGACTTTTACGACGGTTCCGGTCGCGATGTCACCGACACTAGGTTGTTTCATGGTTGGATTACCTCCTGGATGATAGGTAGCGAGCAAGGTCTTCGGGATAAGTGATCTTGTTGTTGGCGATGCTTCCTTCGACCACATTGACCCGATATCCTAAGGCTTCCACAAGCGAGGCATCGTCAGTGGTGGGGTTCTCGCATTGCTTATACGCTTCTAAGATGATGCCAAGACGGAAAGTCTGCGGCGTTTGGGCCAAGAAGACGTTTCTGCGGTCAAGGTATTCCTGCACCGTTTCCCCATCATAACTTAGGAAGACGGAGTCGGTGGATCGGATCGCGGTGACCGCGGCTCCCTCGGATTCGGCATACATCATATTCTCTTGCACGATGGACTCATCTATGCCTGGTCGATCACCGTCGAAAATCGCGATAATCGCATTCACGTCCTCGCCCTTTTCCTCAAAATAGCCTAATGCGTTCTCCACGGATTCGTGTCTGGTTTCCCCTCCAGGAATGACCCCGAAGATCCTGCCAGGAACGAATTCGTCGATGATCGCATTGGTCTCATCGATGTAATCAGGATGGGTGACGACATAGATCTCGTCGATGCAAGACATCGAAGCGATGTTGCAGAGCGTTTCCGCCATCAAAGGATGATCGCCACAGGGGAGGAATTGCTTTGGCTCATTGCTGCCAAAACGCTGCCCGGTCCCGCCGAACATCACGACGCCGATGTGCTTCATCTTGCTCATACTTACGGTAGTTTAGCACAATCTTATGCGCGCATAAAGAAAAGGCCGAATGGCCTTCTCGATGATTGGTTGTTAATCCTGAGGTGGGTTCTTGTTCTCTTTTTCGGAGAGCTTATGGTTGATCGCGATGCCCTGAATGATGAGCTGAAGAATCTTCTCAAGGTCAGCGCCTTTGGAGTAGTCGGCGACGGTGGAGTAGTTGACGCGCCCATCTTCATAGAGGGATTCTGCGACGTTGCCGTCTTTTCCTTTTGGATAGACTGCGATGGATTTGCCGCCGTTATTCTTGACGATGATCATGGATGGAACGTCGGTCATACCATCGCCGATATAGACCATATTCTGATGTGGGATGCGGCGTTCTGGTAATTTCTGGTTGACGCCAGAATCATCGTTTTCATCATAGACGCCTTTGGCAATACGGAAGAAGTATTGGGTCTTTTGGGTGTAGTTGACGGCGAATTTCGGCCAAATGACTTCACCGGTGTTCTTATCAAAGATATATTCGCAGCCATAGATTTTGCGGAACTCTTTGGCGATGGAGCAGCCTTCGACGATTTCTTTGTTACCACTGGAAATGAGGTAGTGCTCGACTTTGACGCCTTGCTCTTTGCCAAATTCATTGATGCGGTTGAACCAGGTGGTGACGCCAGGGAAGAACTCGATGTTCTTGCCGCATTCATTGAGGAATTCCTTGGTCATTTTGATGCCGGCTTTTTTGGCCGCATCGTTCATGACATAAAGATAAGAAAGGATTTTCTCGCATCCGGTTTCATCCGAGAATTTGCCAGTCAATTCCCAGAATTCCTTCGGGGTCATGCCGAGGGCGGGAATGAAGCCATAGGCTTGCATATCGGTGCGGGCGAGCGTGGAATCGAAATCATACAAGACCGCACAAATGGGTTTTTTACTCATGGAGATGCCTCCTTTTGTGGGATAAGAATACCATATTGCAAGGGTTTTTCAAAATTTGGGGTTTCTTTGGTTGTATTTAGTCTACAATATGGACGTTATGGAAGCGTGGCAGATTCTTCTTATCATCATCGCGATTGTGTTGTTTGTCTATGTCGCGGGGTTGTTTGTCATCTTGACTCGCGCGTTTGATTTCGGGGCAAGGCTCAAGAGAAGACTTAATAGTCTTAATATGATTCTTTTTGAGCGTCGCGCCATTCTTCTTAGGCTTTATGAAACCTGCTTGAAGCACGGCAGCCAATTCGATGACAAGGCTCTTGAAATGATCGAAACGATGAAAGCCTATGATTTCAGCAAACCGAAATTTGAAGTGTGCAAATCCGCGATATCTCTGCAAAAGTCCATCCAAAATCGTATTTTCTATGAATTTCAAGTGTACCCCGAAATCAAAGATGAGGCGGTTGTCGAAAGCTCCATCTCGATGCTAGATGACCTTGAAAGAAATATCCGCACATCCTGTTCTTTGTTCAACGCCGACGTGCTTGGTTATAACTATTGGATCGCCGTTCCGGGATACCATTGGATTTTCTTCATCCTTGGCCGGAGGGCGTTTGATTCGATTAACTAGAAGTGGATTTCGTAATCCACAAGCCCATCATAGAAATCTTTTTCGTGAGACACCAAAATGACGCACCCCTCGAATCGCTCGATCGCTTCGAACAGGGCGTCTTTTGCTTTTTGGTCCAAGTGATTGGTCGGCTCATCGAGCACCAAGAAATTGGCTTTGATTAATGACATAGCGGCAAACCTTGCTTTGGTGACCTCGCCGCCAGAAAGTTCTTTCATCTTACGTAGGGCGAGTTCTTTGCGGACGCCACAGGCGCCAAGAGCGGAACGAATCTTGGTGTTATCTAAATCTGGGAATTGATCGTGCAAGAATTCGAAAGGCGATTTGTTTAAATCGATTTCTTCATCCTGACTATAGTAGTTGACCTTTGTCCCTTCTAAGAAATGATAGGAACCTGAAAGAGCGGGAATAAGATTGAGGATGGTTTTGATGAAGGTGGTTTTACCAACCCCGTTTTGTCCAAGCACCGCGATCTTCTCGCCGCGCTTGAGGATAAAGGAAATCGGCGAAAGCAAAGGTCTTTCATAACCGATGACCAGTTCTTCGACCCGCAATGCCTTTTCACCTACATGATGGGTGAAGGGGAAACGAAAATTCACATCGATTGTCGCTTTGCCTGGGGCTTCCAAAACATCAAGATGCTCTAATCTCGCGCGTCTAGACTTCGCCGCTTTAGCGCTCGTTGCGCGCACGATATGAGCGGCGATGAATTGCTCTTCTTTCTTAATATAACGTTGCTGAGCAAGATAGTTTTTCTCATATTGCTCGCGGTCTAAAACGTGCTGGATAAGGAAATCATCGAAGCTGAGTTTATAACGGGTGATGGTTTGGTTTTCCAAGCAGAACACAACGTTCGCGATTTTCTTGAGGAAGGCCTCGTCGTGGCTTACTACCAAGAAGGCTTTCGGGTAGCTATTGAGGTAACTCGCGAGCCAAGCGACCTGAACTTGATCGAGGAAGTTCGTCGGCTCGTCCATGATGAGGACGTCTTTTTCTTCTAATAGCATCTTGGCAAGATAGGCTTTCTCACGTTGCCCACTGGAAAGAAGGGCAAGCGGCTTTTGCAAGTCGGATTTATCAAAGCCTAAGCCATCCGTGAGTCTCCCCACCTTTTCTTGCAAGGAATAAAACCCCTTTTTTTACTTTTTTTTTCCAATGCGCATCGCGCGGTCGAGGAGCTTCTCCATGTTCTCTTCTCCAGAAGCAGCTTGCTCATAAAGTTTTTCCATCTGCGCTTCTTTCTCAAAGAGGTCTTGGTAAACACCATATAGATAAGAGTAGCAGGGGATGTTTTGAGTGACTTTTAGTTGCTGATCTAGGTAAGAGTATGTGACGTGCGGTTCCCAGATAATCGACCCTTTATCGGGCTTGAGTTCGCCGGCGATAAGGTTAAGGATTGTGGTTTTCCCTGACCCATTAGAGCCAACCAAAACCGCGTGCTCCCCAGGGTTCAATTTGAGGTTCACGGCTTTGTAGAGTTCTTTGTCGGAATAATTGAACTCGATGTTGGACAATTCTAATAACGCCATAAACGGGGCTATTATAATCGAAGAGCCCTAGTAAGGCATGAAAAAACTCCCTGACTTCTCAGGGAGTATTTGGTTTTGCCTTGGTGCGGGGAGCGAGACTTGAACTCGCACGGATCACTCCATACGCCCCTCAAACGTACGCGTCTACCAATTCCGCCATCTCCGCAG
>ONWJ01000202.1 GCA_900321535.1 uncultured Erysipelotrichaceae bacterium | reverse complement strand
TGATCAGCAACGACCCCGTAACGGCCGGTGTACCAGGGGTCTTCGATCTCGTTAAAGCCATTGCCATAGATGCAAAGGTTTTTAACGTTTGATAGAAGCAATCCTTCATAGGAAAGAAGGCGCTCATTAGAACGGTCCATATAGAAAACGTCATCGAAATATTGGATGTCTTTCATCGTGACTTTTCTGGCTCGATGGGGAGGTATGGAAATCCCTCTTCTTTCTAGTTCACGCCTCATTGGAGGATACATGGGGTTACCGATTTCTTCATAAGAGATGGCCGCCGAATCCACTACATAAAGGTCGCTTTTCCCTTTTTGGCGGAGCAAATGCAGGAAAAGTGCCTCCGCGGCAGCGGAACGGCAGATATTGCCATGGCAAAGGAAGAGGATCTTTCGCATGGATAAACTCTATCGAAAACCTTATGAAAAATCTAGCGTTGCCCTTTGGAGAACAAAAAAATGCGCTTATTATCGCGCATTTTCATGATTTTCGATTACCATTTCTTGCGACGGGCAAGTTTGGCTTTCATTTTTCTCTTGAGGGCTGGCTTGAGGTAAGCTTCTCTCTTACGGCATTCGAGGAGGATACCGGATTTGTTGACGCCTCTTTTGAAACGACGCATTGCATCATCGACGGTCTCGTTCTCACGAACAGTAACTTTGATGGTCATTCTGGATTCACCTCCTTTTCTGTGTGCCCGATAAATGTACACGCATTTGAATCCAAAAGGAAGAAAAAAATGATTTTTAGGCCGAAAAGAGCATGGAAAAGGGGCAAGTTGCCCTTGCCCCAAGCGTTGAATCGGTTTTATTCCTTCATGATGGAAACGCTAGCGGAGGCGCCGATACGGCTCGCCCCGGCTTCCACCATCTCAAGCACTTCGGCTTTGGTGTGGATTCCACCACTGGCTTTGACGCCCATATTCGGCCCGACGGTCTCTCTCATGAGTTTGACGTCTTTGGCTTTCGCGCCCCATTTGGAGAATCCGGTGCTGGTCTTCACAAAATCAGCCCCTGCCGCTTTCGCTGCTTTGCAGCATGCAACGATCTCTTCATCGGTAAGCAAGCAGGTTTCCAAGATGACTTTGAGGGTCAATTTGCCGCAAGCTTCCTTCAAAGCGCGGATTTCGTTCTCGATATAAGCGAAATCGCCTTCTTTGGCTTTGGAGATATTGATGACCATGTCGAGCTCGGTTGCCCCATCCGCGATGGCTTCTTTGATCTCGGCGACTTTGATCGCGGTCTTATTGGCGCCTAATGGGAAGCCGATGACGGTGCAGACTTTGACGTCGCTCCCTTCAAGATTGCGTTTCGCTCTCGCGATGAAATCAGGATTGACGCAGACGGAGGCGAATCCATATTCCCTTGCCTCTTGGCAAAGTTTATCGATTCCTTCGGTGGTTGCGTCTGGTTTCAGAAGGGTGTGGTCGAATAGTTTTGCAAGTTCCATAGATAGTTCCTTTTCGTTAATTAGATTATGTTCCTTTGGCAAAGAAAAAGCACGCATAAGCGTGCGATTCCTTATTCTTCGTCTTTGGTTTTGACTTTCATGACCTGCTTGCCGCCGTAGTAGCCACATTTTGGGCAAACACGGTGGGAGCGGACCATCGCGCCACAATGTGGGCAAGCGACCAATCCGTTGACTTCGAGTTTGAAGTGGGAGCGGCGAAGGCGTTTCGCGGTCTTAGAAGTTCTTCTTTGAGGTACTGCCATTTTGAGTTCTCCTTGCTATTTCCGAGGGCAAATTATATAGGCCCCGAAGGGTAAGTCAAACAAAAAAATGAGATGATGTCAAAAAAATTCAGAATTCAATCGATGGTTACTGAATTTTGTATGGAGCTAAAACAATGTCTCCGTGGGTGAGATTTGTCTCATCTAACTCGATGGTTAGGTAGTTTGAGGTATGGCCTCTCCATTTCTTGGAGACTTTGTCTTGATCTTCGATCAGCACTTCGAATTGCTGCCCTTCAAAGCGTTTCTGATAGGCATCGAATAGCTCTTTGGATAACCCTAATAGACGAGCGACCCTTTCTTTCTTAATTTCGGGGGCGAGGTCTTTCAGTGTTGAAGCATACGTCCCTGGGCGAGAGGAAAAAGGGAATACGTGTATTTGAGAAAAGCCCACTGCTTTGCAGAATTCATAAGATTGCTGGAAGTCTTCTTCGGTCTCGGTTGGATAACCAACGATGACGTCGGTGGTCAACGCGATGTCAGGACGGACTTCGCGGATACGCTTGGTTTTTTCTAAGAAAGCCTCGGTATCATAATGCCGCTTCATGTCCTTCAATACCTTGGCGGAGCCTGATTGCAAAGGAATATGAAGATGATCGGCAATATTAGGATGATTCTTCAGCAAATCCAAGAACGCATCGTCGATTTCGCTCTCTTCAATAGAAGAGATGCGGAGGCGGAATAAGTCCGGGCATTTATCTAAGATGGATTCTAATAAATCCGGGAGGCGGAACGAGCCATCTCCAAGATCTTTGCCATATCCTCCGATATGAATGCCGGTGATGACGATCTCTTTATAGCCAGAATCAACGAGATGGATGGCTTCATTGACGACGTCGCGAGGTTCTCTGGAGCGAGAATTGCCTCGCAAGGTCGGGATATAGCAATAAGAACAGAAGTTATCGCAGCCATCTTGGATTTTCAAATAGGCGCGTGCGTTTTCGCAATAGGCAATCGCCCCAAGCTCCTCGTATTTTTCATGACGAAGGGACTTTGAGACATCCAAAATCTTCTCACGGGTCGCCTCAAATTGATCGATATAAGAAAGAATCTTGCTTCGTTTGGCGGCTCCGACAACAATATCAGCTCCAAGGTCGATACATTTCTGTCCATGGGTTTGGCTATAGCAGCCCATAACGATTAAGATGCAATGACAGTTTCCTTTTCGAATGCTTGAAATATGCTGTCTGGATTTTTGATCGGCACGAGAGGTTACCGAGCATGTGTTTACGATGACGATATCAGCGTCTACGCTTTGCTTTGCACGCCCATAACCGCGCGAAGAAAGTTCGACGCCCAAAGCCTCGCTTTCATAGGAATTCACCTTGCATCCCAAGGTGCAAAGAAAATAAGTTTTCATGCTTCGGAGTACTTTCTCCTTAAATGGTTAGAAAGTCGCCTTTCATCGTATCTATTTCGGTAAAGCAATCTACTAGAAATCAACTGTTTATCTACTAATAGTTTTTGGAATTCCTCTTTATCTCCGCGATAGAATGCTTCGACGCAAGGAACGATTCTAGACATCATGTGATTCGGTTTTTTCGCCTTCAATGAACGATCGAATAAGGCGATGGAAACATCGAGTCTCCCCTGTTTGTTGATGATATAGATACAGGCCGCATCATAGTCCCAGAACGCGGTTGATTTTTCAGTCTTCTTAATCGAGATGAGTTTCGTAAAATAACTATCGAACAAATCATCCCCATACATGTCAAAAGGATCGACGACCATGGTGTCCACGTTCCTTAATAATGAACGGAATGGCCGCTGCGAAAGCTTGGTGATGTCCCCTGCGTATATTTTATTGATGCTGCGGGAAAGAATGGGGATATAGATACGGTTCTCCCCTTCTTCAAAATACGGCAAGGACTCTCTGGCCTTACGGATGAGCTCCATTCCTTCTTGGGTAAGGATGACTTCATTCTTATCGCCGGTAGAGGCGTTGCTCTTCCTGGCCAAACGGATCGCTTTATCATAGGCGTCTTCAAGGACGCTTTTATTGATGATGGAACGGATGATGATGTTCGCGCGGATCACATCAAAGCTCTTCTGAGCCTTGCCATAACGCGCAAACATCGGGAAATCCCCTAAAATGCCCGAGTTATCGAGGAAAAACTTCATCTCAGAGGAGGAAAGAAACGCGGTCTTCCCCTGCTTTTTCTCTAGCAATTGGAAGAAATCCATGATTATTCCTCGCTTGCGGCGCCAAGGATCGTTGTCCCGTAAATCGCCGCGGTTTCGGCTCGCAAGATGCGTCTGCCTAGCCCAACAAAAGTAAAGCCATAGTCGCTAGCAAGCGCGACTTCATCATGCTCGAATCCGCCTTCTGGGCCGACCACGAACAAAACGGATTGATGCTTGGATAATTTGACGGCTTCTTTCCAAAGCGAATCATTTCTGCCTGCCTCGCCTTCATAAGCGAATAGCTTCACATCGTATTGAAGGGAGAGCAAATCGGTGAAATCGCAGATTGGCTCGATGGAAGGAACCATATCGCGTCGGCATTGTTTCGCCCCTTCTTGGGCGATTTTCTCGAAGCGGGCTTGTTTCTTCTCGGATTTATCTTGGACGTTGACGATGCAGCGTTTGGAGATGAAAGGTATGAAATGAGATGCGCCGAGCTCGGTGCATTTAAGGATAATAACTTCGTTTTTATCGCCTTTTAGCAAAGCGAAAGCAACCGTCAAATCGATATCGAGTTCACGTTTATCTTCGATTTTCTTTAATACTGAAATCTCAAGAGGTTCCAAGGAGAGAATCTCGCAAAGATAGGATTCTTTTTCTTCGGAAACCTCGATTTTCTCGCCGACTTCTCCGCGACGGACATCGACGAGATGATGTACCTGGTCGCCCGTAAGAATGGCTTTCCCGTTGACAATGGTTCCAAAGTAATGCTGCATATTATCTCAATAGCTCCCCATTTCCGTCTTTCGGTGAGACATCAAGCCCCAAGCGAATCACAAAGATGATACCAATAATATAACAAACTGCAAAAGGGATGAGGAACGCAAGCGCGTTCGGCAAAACGGTGAAGAATAAGGCAAACCCAACCCCAAAGGTGATCACCAAGGTGGAGATGAGCTCGATGATGCCATATTTCTTGAAGCCAAGATAAAACCATTGGGCTCCAAAATAGCCTAACGTAGCCCCTAACGCCAAAGCGGTCGCCTTCTTTTTGGAACGATAAAGCTCGCCCTCCGCATTCACGCCTTGGAAAGCCCTGGTGATATCTAGGGTTTTATAGGTGTCATCGATGGGGTGCGCGCCGCCGCAATGGGGGCAAATATCGGAGTCGAAACGCTCGATATCTTTATGACAATACTTACATTTTGCCATGCAGGAAAAGTATATAGCCTAATGTGCTTCCCTTAAAGGGAAAATCGAAGGAAGAAAGCGTTTTGAAGCGCTTTCAGGAGGATAGATAAAGCAAAGGCGCTTGCCGAAGCAAACGCCATGAAGTTTATTTCTTGAAACGGGATCTCCACTTCGCGTATTCGCTGTCCTTCTTATCGGTTTGATCTTTGAAGGCGTTGAGCAATTCGCGCTGAGAACGGGACATTTTCGAAGGCGTCATCACCTTGATGTGGATGTATTGGTTGCCTGGTCTGCCCGAGCGGAGGTCTTTGATGCCGTGATCTTTGATTTTTAGAATCTGGTCTGGCTGTGTTCCTTCTGGAATCTTGACCGAGACATCGCCATAAACCGTTGGAACGTCAATCGTGCATCCAAGCGCGCAATCAACGAAGGAAAGCGGGACATCAAGATGAACATCGTTGCCATCGCGGCGGAAATCGCTATGCGGGGCGATCAACACTTCGACATAAAGGTCGCCGTTTGGGCCTCCATTGGAGCCGCGGCCGCCTTTTCCTTGGACGCGAATCTGCTGACCAGCATTGATGCCAGCTGGAATATTGACGGTCAATTCGCGTTTCACGCGGGTATAGCCTTCGCCTTTGCAGGTGTGGCATGGATCTTTGATGATTTTGCCTTTGCCATGGCAATGAGGGCATTCTTGCTCGGATTCAACAACCCCGAAAATCGTGCGTTGCTGGGCCGAAATCGTGCCGCGACCGCCGCAATATGGGCAAGTGGTCATCGCCGATTCGCTTTCTGCCCCTGACCCATGGCAATGGGAGCATGGCTCATCATAGGTGACCGGGATGGTGACTTTCGTGCCTAAGACGGCATCCATGAAGGAAATGCGGATACGGGTGAGGGTGTCCTCGCCTTTGCTAGGAGAGGTTGAGGCGCGTTGACGTCTGCGTCCACCGCCGAAGAAACTGGAGAAAATATCGCCCAAATCGACATCGCCGAAACCACCGGAAGCAAATCCTTGCCCGAATGGACCGCCATTGCTGCCGCCTTGCTCGAAGGCTGCAAAACCGAATTGGTCATATTGAGCGCGCTTTTGATCGTCATAAAGGACGTCATAGGCTTCCTGGACTTCCTTGAATTTCTCCGGAGCGTCTGGTGATTTGTTGATATCGGGGTGGTATTGCTTGGCTAGTTTGCGGTAGGCGGATTTGATCTCGTCTTTGGAAGCGGATTTGCTGATACCCAAAACTTCGTAATAATCGCGTTTATTCGCCATAGTTGCCCTCCTTTCTTAGTCGGAAGAAATCGGCATGGGACGGAATTCCATGCCGATTCCAAATGTTTTAGATTAGGTTATTTCGCATCAGTGAAGTCGGCATCGACCACATCGTCTGGTCCTTGCTGGCCTTCTTGCTGCTGGCCTTGGTTGCCGGCATCGCCGCCTTGCTGTTGCTGTTGCTGAGCATAGGCTTGGGAAGCCGCATCCTCGAGTCTGCCGACGATTTCGCGGAGTTTCTCGATGTCTTTGGCTGCGATGGCGCCGCTAGCTTCATCGCGAAGCTTGGTGAGTTGCTCTTTCTGGGCTGCATCCATGCTGTCGCCTTTTTCTTGGAGAGCGTTGTTGATTTCATCGACATAGGTTTGGGCCTTGTTGATGATTTCAGCGTCGCCTTTTCTCTTCTCGTCGGCGGCTTTGTTCTCTTCCGCTTCCTTGATCATGCGATCGATATCGGATTTGGAGAGGCCATTGCTGCCAGAGATGGTGATATCCGCGGTTTGCTGGGTATCAAGGTCTTTGGCCGAGACTTTGACGATGCCGTTGACGTCGATATTGAAGGTGACTTCGATGCGTGGCTGGCCACGGCGGGCTGGACGGATGCCAGAAAGGGTGAAGTTGCCAAGAAGCTTGTTGTCATGGGCCATTGGACGCTCACCTTGATAAACCATGATGTCGACGGCAGGCTGATTGTCTTGGGCCGTGGAGAAGATCTGGCTCTTGGTGGTTGGGATGGTCGTGTTCCTTGGGATAAGCGGGGTCATGACGCCGCCGAGAGTTTCAATACCAAGGGTAAGCGGGGTGACGTCGAGAAGGACAACGTCCTTGACATCGCCTGCGATGACCGCGCCTTGAAGGGCTGCGCCCATGGAAACGGCTTCGTCTGGGTTGACCGAGAGGTTGATGTTCTTGCCGGAGATGCGCTTGACCATCTCTTGGACGGCTGGCATACGGGTGGAACCGCCGATCATCAGGATATCGCCGATTTCATTGTAGGAAAGTCCGGAATCCTTGAGGGCTTTTTCCATTGGGATCTTGCAACGGTCGAGCAAATGACGGGTAAGATCTTGGAATTTGGCGCGGGTGAGAACGGTCTCGAAGTTGATCGGACCATTGGGGCCCATGCCGATGAATGGGAGGGAAATCGTGGTCTCAAGGGAGGAAGAGAGCTCGATTTTGGCGCGTTCTGCCGCGTCGATGAAACGTTGACGGGCCATCTTATCGTTAAGATCGCTGCCGGTTTCGATTTTGATTTGGGCGTGGATCCAATCCGCGACCGCATTGTCCCAGTCGTCGCCACCGAGGTTGGTGTCGCCGGAGGTGGACAAGACTTCAAAGGTGCCATCGCCGATATCGAGGATGGAGACGTCAAGGGTGCCGCCGCCGAGGTCGAAGACGAGGACTTTTTCGGATTTATCGTGTTCTAAGCCATAGGCTAAGCAAGCCGCGGTTGGCTCGTTGATGATACGGACAACGTCCAAACCTGCGATGGTACCGGCGTCTTTGGTGGCCTGACGCTGGGCGTCATTGAAGTAGGCTGGAACGGTGATGACCGCTTTGGTGATGGTCTGGCCGAGGTTCTTCTCAGCGTAGGATTTCATGTAAGCGAGGACCTTGGAAGAGATCTCTTGCGGGGTGAAATCCTTATTGAGGCAGCCGATGTGGAACTTCTCAGGTCCGCCGATTTTACGCTTGGCCGAGCCGACGGTGTCGGGGTTGGTGATGGCCTGACGCTTAGCGGCGTTGCCGACGATTTCCTCGCCGCTGCCTTTGAAGGCGACCACGGATGGGGTGGTATTGGTGCCTTCTGGGTTAGGGATGACTTTGACTTTGCCGTCAGCTTGCATATAAGAGATGACGGAGTTGGTGGTACCGAGGTCGATACCGACGATGATTTCTTTTGCCATATGTTGAATCTCCTTTCGCTTGTTGATCAAGCTTGATTAGAAATGGTGCTTTCTTCGTTATTGTTGTTGGTTTCTTCTTCGACCGGTTCTTCCTTCTTTTCCTCGACCGGAGCAGGCTTTTTGGAGACCTGCACCATGGCGGGACGGATGAGTCGATCGTGAAGTTGGTAGCCTTTGGCGTACACTTTGGTGATTGTGTTGGGGGACACGGATTCATCTTCCACCGCATCGACGGCTTGCATGAATTTGAGGTCATAGGCTTCCCCGACTTTGGGGGTGATTTCCTTTAATCCTTCATCCACCAGCGCGTTGACGATTTGGTTATAGATGTAAGTGAATCCGATTTGGTAGGCTTGCGCTTCCTTGGTTGGGGCTGGATTCTCTAACGCCATATGGAAGGCATCTAGAGAAGGAAGCAATCCAGAGAGGAATCCTTCGGCCCGGTAACGGATGGCGGAACGGGATTCTTCTTCCAATGCCCGGCGGAGATTTTGCATGTCCGCATAGGCTTTGTAGTACTCGTTTTTCCAATGTTCGGAATCGGCCTTTGCTTTCTCTAGCTGTTCCACTACCTTGGCGTACTCTTTGTATTTGACTTTCTTGCCTTTTTTGGCGTCTTCTTCCTCCTCTTCAGGAGCGGGTTGTTCTTCTTCTATGCGTCTTTCTTCTTCCATGCTGCATCTCCTTCCTTGGAGAAGTATTGCTCTAACGCCTCTTGCACATAACGCAAGGTCGCCAGGGCTTTGTCATAATCCATGCGGGTTGGGCCGACGAGGTTGATCGAGGTGCCCTCTCCGCCTGGGATGGTAAGCGAGGCAGATAGAATCGTCATGTCGCCGAGTTCAGGGTCGTCGGCGCCGATTTTGACCTGAATGCCATCGTTTTCCACCGGGGCTTCTTCCAATGCTTTGCGAAGTGCCTCTGGGTCATCGAGCAACCC
>ONWJ01000204.1 GCA_900321535.1 uncultured Erysipelotrichaceae bacterium | reverse complement strand
TAAGATTTTCGAGCAATTTCTTCAAGAATGACCCTAATCGTAGTCCCGTTCTCAAAACGAGATTTATGGGCTCTTTCTTGTCTATCGTCCACCTAAAAGCCTCGACGTTGTCGGGGCTTTTCTCCATGGTTTCTGCAATTGAAGTTAACTATGAAGTGGTAGGGAATGAAAAAGAGGATGCTTTCGACGTTGATGGCGATGTTGATTATTTCCCCGCAAGAAGTAGAGAGAAGATTGTCATTGATGGTGGCACCTATGATGAATTGATCGCAAAAGGCGGTGTGTTTGCAGATCTCGTTGAACGTCAACGTTTGGATAAGGCGGACTGATACCAATTCATTCCTTGTTGCTTGACCTATTTTGCCAAGCAACTTCTTTTTGGTGCTATAAGTCACTTTGTAGGTATAACCGAGGCTTTTATCTTGATAGAATAAGAAGACGGGAAAACCGACCCTGAAAGAAACAAAGCATGAACGCATTCAAGAAATACATCTCTCTGGTTTCTCTAACTGTTTTGCTTTCTTCTTGCGGTGGAGGTGGCGGAACCAGTTCTTCTTCTTCTTCTACCTATCAGGACGCATATGTATTGGATGAGCGCATCTCTTCCTATGTCTCTTCTACTTATTCCACTGGGAACTATGGGGTCTTCTATCACGAGGGGATTTCCTATGGTTTTTACCGGGCAAACGGAAACAAAAAGGGTGCTTTTGCAGACTTTTTGCCATTTTCGCATCCCTTTGGAGAAACTCTTGGAGGGAGTATTTTTAATCTAGATGACCTTCGCGACTTAGATTCCATCACCATCTCCTATCGAACAGGAAAAGATAATGGGAAGGATAAACCAACCCTCTATTATGGGGCTTCCGATTTTTCTTCTTCCGTGGATTTGGAATACGCTAGAGAAGGCAATGTTTTCTCTTTCGCTTTTCCATCCAACACCCATTACTTCAAACTTGAATCCGGGGATTCTCTTTTGAAAGTCATCTCGATGTCATGCAACAAAAGCAAAGAGAAACGCCCAGCCCAAAAACTCACTCCAAAGAACGCGAATGAAGGTCAATTCAGGGCATCTCCAAAGCCTTATGAAGGCACCTTAATCGATGGACAATCCAAGCAAAGCGTTCCCGTTAAAGTCAAGGTGGTAGACGGCCATTATGAAGTACTCGAAAGCAAAGAATATACCTATTATTCTTTTGATTACGTCGCCGCTCATCCTGAAGTGAAAAAGGATGCGGCCATGATCGATCCGATGGATGTTGCCAATTATTATGCGTTATTTAGAACTTTCCCGGCTAATTACGCGATCAACGAAGACGAGATCATCAATCCGGTGAAAATGATCTTTCGAGATGACACTCGAGTCGTTTCCACCTATTCAAGAACTGATGGGTATGTTCGTTTCGTCCCGACGAAAATGAATAACGGAAGACCGCTTTATCATGAATTTGATATCGCGTTAAATGAAGAATACAGCAATCATTCTCGCGGAGTAGGGCGTGTCGTTGCCTTTGAAACAGGATTTGAGAAAGATTCTTATGGCAATGGTAGTCAGGTGGTGTCTGTTTTCACCGATGACCATTATTCCACGTTCCAAGAATTCAATAATCTAGGCTCCTTTATGCCGCGCTTTGGAGCCGAACTAAGAGCAGTGAACACCATTTGGAGCGAGCCTACTTTGGTGGAGCCTCGTTGATGTGCCTGCCGATATGCCGGTAATAAGCATTCACTAGGCTTCGCCAGCCAAATAATCGCAGCTGTTTGCTGCCAATACGGTATTTCTCTTTTCCTTTGCTTCCACTAGAAACTTCGCGGATCAAATCCAATAAGGCATCATCGATGATCTTCAAGGATTTCGCGGTGGTGATGGATTGGAAGAACGCTTTGAGGTTGAATTGCTCAAGATCCTTTTTCAAATAGGCAAGCAAAGAAGGCAAACGAAGCAAAGGAATCACTTTTTTGCGTTCGTATAGACGCAGCAAGGATTTTTTCTTTTTCCGTATCGTCTTGAGTAGGTTTTGCAGGTATCGATCATCTAAATCGATCTCCTGGCCTTGGACGCGGTAACCTAAGAAGGGGAATGGCTCGTTTGGAGCGACAATAGAAGTCTTTTTCTGGCTCAGCGTGAGCTTTTTCTTCTCTAAACGAGTCTTTACTTCGGCTTGGATTTGCTGCGCTTCTTCTAAAGAAGAGGCACCTAAAAGAATGTCATCGCCACATCGGACATAGATGAGGGAACGTTGCTCCATCGCTTTATCGAAATCATCAAGATAGAGGTTTTCTAATAGCCCTCCTAAGGGTAATCCCGTCCATTGGGCAGGGCCATCATCGTAGAGAACGCCGTCTTTGATGTATTTCTTGGCTTTTACGTAATTGAATAAGAAGTTCCTTGCGATGTCATCGTCAGGATAAAACGCTTGGATCTGCTGCAAAAGAACACCCTCTGCCATCGAAGGGTCGAAATCATGGATATCAGAACGGAATAAATACCAAGAAGAGAACGACTTTTCTCCGCGGATTTTCATGAAAACGTCTTTGGGGCTTCTGCCTTGGATATGAAGATAGACGTTTTTGGAGAAGCGGTGGTCATCGCGGTGAAGCGCGTGATTAAGCAATCCTAAAGAGAGATTCTCTTCAAAGGAAACATGATAAACCGTGCGTTTTTTATGACCGGTTTCGATTTGCTTTTGTATTGGAATGATCGGGAATTCTATTGAAAGAAGGAGACGGTGAATATCATTGACGCAGCGAGGGGACAACAAATAAGAAAGAGCCTTTAAATCATCATCCTTATCGAATCTCTCTTTCTTATGAAGGAAGCGGTAATAGGACAAGCGGAATGCATAAGAAGAGGCATAGGAAAGCAAATCATCGCCTTTAGAATCCTTTAAACTAGATAAGACTTCTTCTTCATCAACGCCGAAAAAGGAGGTTAAAAAAGAAGGCAATCCTTTTTCCAGAGGAACATCAACGAATCTCACCATCAATTCGACGTTCTTCTTTATGGAATAAGGGGTGAGGTTCATCGAGCCAACATAGAGATCGTATCGATTTCCTTTCCTAGCCAAGTAGCATTTCGCGTGGATATAGTCTTGGGTCAAAAAGAGATAACGTTCTGCTTCTAATCCTAAATAAAGAAGGCTTTCCACGGTATCGGGATTAGAAACGATGATACGGGTTGCTTGTCTTGCTTTTTCCCAAGTTTCGAATGCGTCACTTGTGATAAAAGGGGCGATCAAAAGCAGTTCATTATAATCT
>ONWJ01000244.1 GCA_900321535.1 uncultured Erysipelotrichaceae bacterium | reverse complement strand
TCATTCGCCCAATCGGAAGGTTGATCAAGCACTGCGCAGTTATTGATGAAGGTGGTGAGATAAGGAGATTTTTGCTCTAAGGTCGCAGAAGCATCCAAAGCAGCGACTGCAGCGCGTTGATTCTGGTCGCAGAAATACTTCAGTTCGCTGCCTTTTAGGCTAACGATGAGCTTATTGCAGAAATATTGGTTGAATAAGTAATGTTCGGCATCGGTATTGTCCACATATTTGAAGATGCCGGAATCGGCGAATTTCTTCAAAATCTGGATGAGGGTATCACCCTGTCCGCCGAAGATGTCGATGTTGGAGAAGTCCACGCCGCGATCGGCAAGAGCGACAATCGCGTTAAGGGCTGTGCCTTCATTTCTCCAGGCTGCTTGGATTTGTTCTGGGGTTCCATGGTTCAGGTTGCCAAACGAAAGATTCTCCACTTTGACCTCAGAAGGTTTCAGCATTTGATCGATGACCATGTCATCAAGCGAGGCCACTACCGCTTTTCTAAGCAAGGAGGAGCCACCGATGCTGCCAAGCAATTCTTCAAGATTGACTTTGGTTAACGCACGCACGGTCTCGCTAACTTCGCTCGGAGTGCCGCCGGCAAGGGTTTTGACGATGCCGCTTTCGGCCACGGTTTGAACGGCTTGGATTAGATAGTAGGTCTCACCAAGTGAGGTACGATGTCCCTCGCTATCATAGGTACCAAATAAGTTCGGGATATTGAAATCTTCTTCGGTGAAGGAGATGAAATCAACATTGGCCATAAACTTGTTGATGATATTGAAGATTGGCTTGTTGTGCTCTTCTGGCGGGTTGATGAGTTTGCATGCCCCGATGATATCCAAAGAGGTAACGAGTTGATCAGCAAAATCATCATCCTGGAAGACGGTCATGATACGGTCCATCGAGGTATTGCCAGACATCGTTCCACCAAAGGTGACGACATCAGGGCAACGGATGACGACATCGAGGAGTTTGGCTAATTCGTCGCCGAAATCAACGTTATCGAGATAAACGTGCTCAAGTCCGAAATTCTTGATGGCTTCATTGTTTTCGATGAAGGCTTTGCCTACTGGAGGAACAATGTCTTTGAGCATCTTGGAATCATCCAAGCGACGTAAACCAGCCTGGAAGCCTTTGGCAAGGTTTGGAACGATGCCAAGGAATTGGCCATCTGGATCAAGATCAACGCCTGGGTGATCTTTGTAATTGCGGATGAGTTCTTTTCCTTCAGGGTATTTGGTGACTTCGCCGACGACATCGAGGATGGAGGCGAACTCTTTCTTGAAGGCGACACGGAGTCCTTTTTCGGAAGTATCGCTTAATAACGCTTCTTTGGACTTCGTCATATCGACATTGATATCACCAAAATCAGGGTTGATGCCTTTGGCGGTTGCGCCAAGGAAATCCGGGATGGATGGGAATGCATTGATTAAGAAAGCAGAGTCAAAGATGCAGCTATCATCGCCATCGTTTTTGCCTTTGTCATCGACAATAGGATTGCGTTGGGCATCGCGTTTGCCAACGAAAGCCTCGATGATGGAATCCGAGCTATCCGCGACAAGATTGAGGACATCTTGAATCAATTCGTCTCTCCACTCCTCATCCGTTTGCGTTTCAGAAGGTTCCCCTTCTTTTGGCGCGACGCGGTTGAGAACGTTGTTGAAAATGCTCTTAATCGCGGCGGGGTTATTATCGTGAATCGTGTAAAGCGGGTCGACCAAGGTCATGATTTCTTCGCCCCACTTATAAGTCACGAATTTCTCTAGATCGACGGTGCCGTCTTCTTTTAATGGTAAAAGGTCGATGAGCTGAAGGGTGGCTGGGTCATCGTCTTTCTTCATCTCTTCGCTTTTGCTGACCAAGGAGTAAAGCGCGCCAGCGGCAATACGGTTAAACAAGGCCATCTTGTCGAGGTCTTTGCTAATTTCATCGAGGCTATCATGGAAGCGATCGGTGAAGATGATGGAATATGGGTCATCGAAAAGAAGGACCGGCATATCGCTGTGCTCATCGGAAATGAAATCGAAGCCGCCGGATTCAACCGCGGAAACATAAAGATCGGAGACAATTTGCAATTCTTGTTGCCAATCGACGTCGGTGTCTCTTACATAAGTTGCGGCGTCTTCGCCGATATATTGGACGACATCCTTGAATTGAGC
>ONWJ01000206.1 GCA_900321535.1 uncultured Erysipelotrichaceae bacterium | reverse complement strand
TTCTAAAAAACACACATTTCATCGAAGAAAAAGTATTTGATGGGTATTTGATAAATATTTGATGGGTATTTGATAAATGTTTGATGGGTATTTGATTGATAGTCTAATGATGGTCGTGTTGCTTCATCTTTCTTTTTGCGTATTTCTCCCCCTCATTTATACTTTGAGGGAAGTTGAGGCAATGACAATGAGAAAGAATTTAGGTAAGAAAACATGGCTCGTCCCCCTTCCTGTTTTGATCCTTGGGACCTATAACGAAGATGGAAGCGCGAACGCGATGAATGCCGCCTGGGGAGGCATCTATGACTACAACAAAGTCATCGTGTCTTTGTCCGAACACAAGACTACGGATAATCTAGTGAAAAGAAAGGCCTTCACCATCGCCTTTGCCACCAAGAACACAGTGGCTGCAAGCGACTATGTCGGTATTGTTTCTGGAAACAAAGTTCCAGACAAAGTCGCCAAAGCTGGTCTTCATCCAATCAAAGCCGAGCATGTCGATGCGCCAATCTTTGAAGAATATCCATTGGTCTTGGAATGCGTTGTCGATTCCTTCGACGAAGGCATCCTCATCGGCGAGATCATGAACGTTTCCGTCGATGAATCCATCTTAACTGACGGCAAGATCGACACCGATAAATTAGAGGCCATCGCCTTCGACGCCACAAACGACAAATACCTTCTCGTCAAAGGAGAAGTCGCGGACGCTTTTAAAATCGGATTAACGATAAAATAAGATATAAAAATCTAAGATTTCCTGCAAAACCCATGTTTTTTCATGAAAACATATAGTTTTCTAACGTGGAAAAGATTAAGATAAATCGCCTATTTGTTGAGTATGAAGATCCTATTTGTCCTAGAATGCGCTAATCGCCCCACCAACGGCACGACCGCAACGTGCAATCGCTTTGCTCATGAGTTAAGAAAGAAAGGCCATGAAGTCCGTACGATTGGCTGCATTGCCAAAGAAGGGGATATCGAACCGCATTACTATGAGCCCGTCCCTCATTTTTGTTTTCCTTTCTTCGAGGGACTGATTCAAAAAGAAGGATTCAACTTCGTCCGTTGCCATCCTAAGTACTTAATCGAGTCCATCAAATGGGCGGACATCGTTCACGTGCTTTTGCCGATGAAGTTTGGTAATGTCGCGCGTCTTTTAGCGGAAGCGTATGGCAAGCCGGTTACAACCGCCTTCCATCTCCAACCCCAGAACATCACCAGCGCGATTCGCATGGGGCATCTTTATTTCATCAATCACCTGATTTATGTTGGCTTCCGCCGGTATTTCTACCGTGCGGTAAGACGCATTCATTGCCCATCTCAGATGATCGCCAATCAATTGGCCCTTCATCGTTATAACCATAATCAATGCGAGATTATTTCCAACGGAGTCGTCAAATTCTTTTATCGCATTGATGCGAAAAAACCCGAAGAATTCAAAGATAAATTCGTCATTACCATGAGTGGTCGTCTTGCTTCTGAGAAGCGTCAAGACCTCATCATCAAAGCCGTCGCCCACTCCAAATATAACCGCGATATTCAGCTGATTCTCTGCGGACAAGGCCCAAGCGAAAAGCGTTATCGTCGTCTAGAAAAACGCTTAGGCGTAGCGAACCCCATCCAAATCAAATTCCGTGGTGCGGAAGAGCTCCGTGAAATCCTTTCTTATACCGACCTTTATGTTCATGCCTCCGATTTTGAGATTGAAGGCATCTCTTGTTTAGAGGCCATTGCCTGTGGTGCTGTGCCAGTCATCTCCGATTCAAAATTATCCGCCGCGAACAACTTTGCCTTGACCCCTGAATCTATTTTCAAGCACGGACGTTGGAAAAGTCTGATGCAACGCATCGAATGGATGATAGAACACGAAGAGGAAAGAAAGAAGCTCTCCCCTCAATATGAATCTCTTGGCAAAGAATATGGTTTGGCCAAGATGGTCGACAAGATGGAGGCTTTCCTTTTGGGTTCCATTGAGGACCAGCAAAAAGGCATCGATCTCCCAACCCTTTATCCATCGAGAAAAGACGCGAAACGGAAAAAGAAATTGTTCAAAATGTTAGTGGATGCGGGTAGCATCAGCCAAGAAGAAGCCGATCGCGTTTTAAATGCCCGATAAAGATTATCGACGCCTCTATTTCAATATCTTTTTCATAGAAAACGTGTATCCTATAGGCAGCAGCAAAGCCTGCCGATTTGATTTTGCCTTGAGTAGGGCCGATGCGTTAAGTACTGGAGGATGGGAGGTTGCCTCTAGGCGAAGGACATTTGTCCGCGGTATCGTCCCGCAGCCGCTTGGAAAAAACAGAATCACATCAACCTCCCCACGAGGATGATCAATGGGGAAATTTACTGTCAAAAGAATCTGCATCGATGGAATGCTAGCCGCGATTTATATCGTTCTTTCAGTCGCGTCTTTTTCCATCGCGCCAAACGTCCAAATTACCTTTGCGGGATTAGCGATTGTCGTCGCTGCGATGGCGTATGGAACCGCCGATGCGGTCATCATCGCAACCATCGGGGCGTTCCTATCTCAGCTTCGCTCGAGCTACGGATTAACGATCACCACGCCGCTTTGGATGATTCCGCCAATATTAAGGGCGGTCGTTGTTGGCGTAGTGGCCTTCATCTTCCGTAAAAGAGGCACCTTCTTAGAAAACCATCCTATCGCGACTGTCATCACTGTCGTTATGGCGGCTATCGTTGTGACTGCTGCAAACACGCTGGTGATGTGGCTAGACGCCGTCATCATTGGTTATTCAATGACCTGGGTTGTCGCGACGACCTTAATCCGATTTGGTGTCGGCGCAGGCGAGGCGGCTCTTATCGCTATCGTTGTTATCCCGCTCATGCGAGCTCTTCGTTCTGCTGGTCTGCTCGACAAGCTTCCGAAAAAAGAAGCCGCTAAAGAAGGCGACGAAGAGAAAAACGAAGAAGAAATGAAAGAAATTAAGCAAGATTTGCAATGATTTTGAGGAATTGAAATGGATTTTTGTGGCTGGGAAAAACTATCACTTGTCGATTATGACGACAATTTGACCACAACCCTTTTCATGGCGGGTTGCCCTTTCCGTTGCCCGTTCTGCCATAATGGAGATTTGGTTCTTCGTCCGGATTTAGTTGTCCCAATTCCATTTGAAGAAATCATGGAATACCTTGCCAAACGCAAAGGCGTTTTAGATGCCGTCTGCATCTCTGGTGGCGAGCCAACCTTGATGCCTGATCTAGAAGAAAAGATCAAAGCCATCAAGTCTCTTGGCTATTTAGTGAAGCTTGATACAAACGGCTATAATCCCGATATCGTCATACGTTTTATCCAAAATCACCTCATCGATTATGTGGCAATGGACATCAAAAACAGCAAACAAAAATACCAAGCCACCATTGGGGTGAATATCGATATCGCCCCGATTGAGAAGATGGTGGACTATCTCCAAACCACCGGCTTCCCGCATGAATTCAGAACCACCTTGGTGAAGGAATTCCATGAAGAGCAGGATATCCGTGAGATGGGCCAATGGATTGGCAAGACCGATCGCTTCTTCTTACAGCAATTCGTTGATAACGATCATTGCATTATAAAAGGCCTGCACGCAGTACCTTACGAGCAGGCCGTCATCTTCCAGCAAATCCTGAATGCATTGCAAATTAATGCGGTTTTGCGGGGATATTGAGTTATTTCGTATTCAAATAATTAACGACAGACATGGCTGCGATGGCCGCATCGCTGGTCGCGGTGACGACTTGACGCATGCCTTTTTTACGGCAATCGCCGCAGGCATATACGCCTGGGGTTTTCGTGGCCATCGTTTCATCGGTGATGATGAAGCCTTTCTCTAAATCCACGAACGCCTGGAATGGCTCGTTGCATGGTTGCTGGCCGATGCAGATGAAGCATCCAGCGCAGGGGAAGAGCTTCTCTTCGCCTGTTTTCGTGTGGCGGAATTTCACGCCCGTCAGCTCGGATTCGCCGACATATTCATAGGCGCTATATTCCATGTGGACTTCAATCTTTGGGTTGCTCAAGATACGGTCCACCAAAATCTTATCGGCAAAGAACTTATCGAATAATGTGACGATCGTGACTTTGGTGCACTTCGCGGATAACTGAATCGCATATTGCAACGCGGTATTCGCGTCCCCGATAACTAGAACATCTTCGCCAGCGAAGAAATCTCCATCGCAGGTCGCGCAATAGGAAATACCATGGCCAACCAACTCTTTTTCTCTAGGAAGGCCAAGCGTTTTATGCTCGCATCCCGAGGCGATGATCATGGTTTTGCCTTCATATTCGCCCCAATCACCCTTGGCTAAGAAACCTTCTTCGGTTTTGACGATTTCTTGGATGTTATCCATTTCGGTAACCGCGCCAAGATCAGAGATCTGATTCATGAGGTTATCGGCGAATTCCAATCCAGAGATAGAAGCGATAGAGGGGAAATTCTCTAAGCGAGGGGACTTGGCGATTTGCCCGCCATAAGTCTCTTTTTCGATGACGCAGGCAGTTTTTCCAGCCCGCAGCAAGTATAACGCTGCGGTCATGCCAGAAGGGCCGCCGCCGATGATAATGGCATCGTACAACATGTTTGGTACTCCTTTGATGAAGAAGGCTCCCTCTTCCGAAGGAGCCTGAATCCGATGGGATATTTGAATTAGTTATTGCCTTTGTGGACTTCTTCGATGTAGCCACGGATCAATGAGGCGTTCTCATAGACTTTGTAGCCATCTTGTCCAGGGACAATGAGGGTTGGGGCCTGCTTGATTTGGAAGGAATTGGCCATGTCCTTGTTGGTGGACACATCGACGATGCGATAGGCGATTCCAGAGCGATCAAGGAAGGTCTTGGCCATCTTGCAGTTCGGGCAGGTTGGGGTGGTGAAGAGCAACAACTCGTTGATCTGCGGAGCAATCACGGTAGATGCCTGTTCCGCTTCTTGGTGAGCGGTGCGCTCGTTTTCAATCTGCGCGGAGGTGACTTCATAAGTCTTGCGCATATTGAATTCCTGAACCTTGCCGGCGTTCCAGTTCTTGACCGGGCGATAGTAACCGGTGATACGGGAATAGACCTCAGTCTCTTTGCCGCAGTGTGGGCACTTATATTGCTCGCCGGTGATGTATCCGTGTTCCGAGCAGACGGAATAAGTTGGAGACATCGTGTAGTATGGGAGCTTGTAGTTATAAGTGATCTTGCGGACCAACTTCATGCAGGATTCCCAGTTCGGGAGACGCTGGCCAAGGAAGGCATGGAAGACGGTGCCAGAGGTATAAAGGGTCTGGAATTGATCTTCGATGTCAAGAGCGGCGAAGATGTCTTCGGTGTAGCCGACTGGGAGGTGGCTGGAGTTGGTGTAGTATGGGGTCTCACCATCGCTAGAAGCGGTGATGATGTCTGGGTAACGCTTCTTGTCGTGCTTGGCAAGACGGAAGGCGGTGGATTCGGCTGGAGTGGCCTCGAGGTTATAGAGGTCGCCATATTGTTCCTGATAGTCGGAGAGGCGCTCTCTCATGTGGTTGAGAACCTCAATGGTGAAGTCCTGAGCCTCTTTGTTGGTGAGGTCTTTGCGGATCCATCTAGCATTCAAGCAAGCTTCGTTCATACCGACCAATCCGATGGTGGAGAAGTGGTTGTTGAAGGTGCCGAGGTAATGCTTGGTGTATGGATATAAGCCAGCATCGAGGAGTTTGGAGACGGTCTGACGCTTGACTCTTAAGGAGCGGGCGGAGATGTCCATCAAACGGTCTAAGCGAGCGTAGAAGTCTTCTCTATCGGTCGCAAGATAGGCGATACGTGGCATGTTAAGGGTGACGACACCGATGGAGCCAGTGGATTCGCCAGAACCGAAGAAACCACCAGATTTCTTTCTTAATTCTCTTAAGTCAAGTCTTAAACGGCAGCACATACTTCTGACATCACTTGGTTCCATATCGGAATTGATGTAG